>CALVPL010000001.1 GCA_944351315.1 uncultured Bacilli bacterium
AGAACAAATCCACAGTGCAAAATTTATTTTACTTCTAGAAGTAAAATAAATCAAAAAAATATAATATAGAAAGGATTAATCAATTATAGAATTAATTAATATTTCTATAAGATTGATTATACGAGAGGTTCATATGATTAAACGCAAAAAAAGTGGAGAGCTTATTATTATTTCAGGTACAACTTGTGCTGGAAAAGGAACTGTTGTTAAAGAATTATTAAAAAGAAATGAGAATTTAAAAGTATCTATATCCTATACAACGAGAGCGAAACGTGATGGAGAAATTGATGGAGAGGATTACTTTTTTGTTCAAACCGATGAATTTGAAAACATGATTGCCAATGGAGAATTTTTAGAATATGCTAAAGTACAATATGATAAATACTATGGTACTTCTAAAACTCAAGTCAAAAAAATGTTAGATGATGGCTATGATGTGATTTTGGAAATTGATGTTCAAGGAGCTCAGCAAATTAAAGAAATGTTTCCTCAAACCATTTTAATTTTTATCATGGCACCTAGTATGAGTGAAGTTAAACGAAGAATTAAAGCTCGTGGAAAAGAAACTAAAGAACAAATTATTGAACGATTTACTGTTGCTTATCGAGAAATTAATGAAATTTCTAAATACAATTATGTTGTTGTCAATGACAATTTAGATGATACTGTTAGTAAAGTTGAAGCTATTTTGATTAGTGAAAAATGTCGAGTAGATCGCATCGAAGAAATTTCTGTAGAAAATCAAGAAGAAATTATTCATGAATTTTTAATTGATAAAGATTTTAATAATGAACCGTTGAAAATAGAGGATTAAAAGAATCTTCTTTTTTTATTTTTTAAATTGTTGACAATAACTTTCTTTTTCTGCTAAATTTTCTTCATAAATTTTTCTTATTTCTTTGTGTATTTCAGTAATTTTATTTGGTGATGGTTGTTCACCTATTGTTGTCATAATGGAAATTAAATATGGATATTGTTCATCGTTGTAAATACCAATATCGTGAAAATAAGGTGTTGTAGATCCATACTTATGTAATAGCTTGATATGATCAAAATTTAAAGAGTTATAGTAGGAGTTATTCATATTCTCTATTAAAAAATTACTATAAGATGTATTTGAAGAAATAATTTCATATATATCTCTTAATATAATATTGGTATCTAAAACAGATAAATCACTATAATGATTGGTTTGAGTAATCGTTAAATTTATATTTAGAGTTTTTCCATATTCTATTAAATTTTCAACTCCAATATATTCATAAAGCATTTCATGAGCTGTATTATCACTTGTTTTCACTGCATAAGATATTAATGTTTCTAAGTCCATTAAAGTTTTAAAGGAATAGTTTTGCATATTTAAGCTAAAACTTTTTTTATGTTTTTGTTCATAAGTGATTTTTTCTTGTTTTAAATCTATTTCACCAGATAATGATTTTTTTATTAAATATGTTGCATCTAATAATTTAATTAAACTTGCTCCATAAAATTTTTGGTTTTCATTTTTTGTAATAGTATATTGATTGTTTATTTCTTCAAAATAAATAGCAAAAGATTCTTGTTCATATTTATTTAAAAATTCAGTAATTTTTTGTTTAGTATTCTCAGATAGATACGGTTTATATTGACATTCTATATAAAGACTTTGAGTGGTTTGATTGTTTTGTTTTTCTTCATCTGATTTCTCTATATTTTTAATCCGAAAAATCATGATGCTTATCATACTTAATAAAATTATAAATATGCACAATAAAATTCTTTTTAACAATTTTATCACCCATTATAGTATATTAAGCTTTAAATTTTTGGCACAAAAAAAAGTCGATATTAAATCGACTCTTTTAATTATTCAACGATTTCAGATACAACTCCGGCACCAACAGTACGTCCACCTTCACGGATAGAGAACTTAGTACCTTTTTCTAATGCTACTGGAGCAATTAGATCTACAGTCATATCAACATTATCGCCAGGCATAACCATTTCTACACCTTCTGGTAATTCAATAACACCAGTTACGTCTGTAGTACGGAAGTAGAATTGTGGTCTGTAATTTGAGAAGAATGGAGTATGACGTCCGCCTTCTTCTTTTGTTAATACGTATACGCTTGCTTTGAATTTATGATGTGGAGTAACACTTCCTGGTTTAGCAAGAACTTGTCCACGTTCAACTTCATCACGAGCAATACCACGTAATAACACACCAGCATTATCACCAGCGATAGCTTCGTCTAATGATTTACGGAACATTTCAATTCCTGTAACAACAGTTTTCTTTGTAGGTTTTAAACCAACAATTTCAACTTCATCATTTAATTTTAATGTACCGCGTTCAACACGTCCTGTAACAACAGTACCACGTCCTGAAATTGTGAATACGTCTTCAATACTCATTAAGAATGGTTTGTCAGTATCACGTACAGGATCTGGAATGTATTCGTCAACTGCTTTCATTAAGTCGCGAATTGATTGTTCAGCTTCAGGATCCCCTTCAAGAGCTTTTAATGCTGATCCACGAATAATTGGGCATTCTGTATCGAATCCATATTCTCCTAATAATTCTCTGATTTCCATTTCTACTAAGTCTAATAATTCTGGATCATCAACTTGATCACATTTATTCATGTAAACAACAATTTTTGGAACACCAACTTGACGAGATAATAAGATATGTTCTCTTGTTTGTGGCATTGGTCCATCAACTGCTGATACAACAAGGATAGCACCATCCATTTGAGCAGCACCTGTGATCATGTTTTTAACATAGTCAGCATGTCCTGGGCAGTCTACGTGAGCATAATGACGTTTTTCAGTTTGATACTCAACGTGAGCCGTATTAATTGTAATACCTCTTTCTCTTTCTTCTGGAGCTTTATCGATATCTTCATATGCAACAAAGTTTCCAAATAATTTTGTAATAGCTGCTGTTAATGTTGTTTTACCATGGTCAACGTGTCCAATAGTACCAATATTAACATGTGTTTTTGAACGATCAAATTTTTCTTTTGCCATTTGATTTCTTTCTCCTTTCACTTATTTATTTTATCTAATGCTTGAAATAAATTCAAGTATTATTTTTAGTTAACACTATTTTTCTTAATAATTTCTTCTGAAATTGATTTTGGAACTTCTTCATAGTGATCTAATTCCATGTTGAAGTTTCCACGACCTTGAGTATTACTACGTAAAGTCGTTGCATAGCCAAACATTTCAGCAAGTGGTACCATAGCTGTGATAGCTAAGGCATTTCCACGTGATTCTTGGCCAAGTGGACGACCACGACGGCTTGTTAAATCACCCATTACATTACCCATGTATTCATCTGGTACTGTAACTGTAACTTTCATGATTGGCTCTAGTAAAACTGGTTTACATTTATTTTTCGCTTCTTTTAAAGCCATAGATGCAGCAATTTTGAATGCCATTTCTGATGAGTCAACATCATGATATGATCCATCAAATAATGTTGCTTTAACATCAACCATTGGATAACCTGCTAAGATACCGCCAGCCATTGCTTCTTGTAATCCTTTATCGGTTACTGGAATATATTCACGAGGAACTACACCACCAACGATTGCATCCACGAATTCATAACCTTTATCTTTATTTGGTTCAAAACGAATCCATACATGACCATATTGTCCACGTCCACCAGATTGTTTAATGTATTTACCTTCACATTCACCAGTCTGTGTTAATGTTTCACGGTAAGCTACTTGTGGACGACCAATATTTGCTTCTACGTTAAATTCACGTTTCATACGGTCTACCATGATATCTAAGTGTAATTCACCCATACCACTGATAACTGTTTGTCCTGTTTCTGGATCTGTTTTATATTTAAATGTTGGATCTTCTTCTGCTAATTTTTGTAATGCTGTAGCCATTTTTTCTTGATCAGCTTTTGATTTTGGTTCAATTGCTTCATCAATTACTGGTAATGGGAATTCCATACCTTTCATAACTGCAGGATTTTTTTCATCGCATAATGTATCTGCTGTTGTTGTATTTTTAAGACCTACAGCGGCTGCAATTTCTCCACAGTATACTTCAGAAATTTCTTTACGAGAATTGGCATGCATTTGTAAAATACGACCAATTCTTTCTTTTTCACCTTTTGTACTATTTAATACATAAGATCCGCTTGCTAAATGTCCTGAGTATACACGGAAGAATGCTAAACGTCCAACAAATGGATCGGTCATAATTTTGAATGCTAATGCTGTAAATGGTTCTGAATCACTTGGATGACGTAAAATATCTTC
>CALVPL010000002.1 GCA_944351315.1 uncultured Bacilli bacterium
GTTGTATTTAAGATTTCTAAATTCACTTGATAACTAACATAAGAAGCACACTTATTAGATATTTTAAATGTATAAGGAGTAAGAGTACTTCCTTCTTCATCGGTCATTGGATAAGCTTTAGAAAGAGTAATTGCTTCACTTTCTTCAATAAACTCAATATCAAAACAATCGGTTACTACTTGATTAGTTCCACTTTGAATATGCGTTAAATACCAATATGCATAAGAAATACCGATACAAATCATAAACAAAATCAAGATAAACAATATTAAAGCTTTTTTATTTTCTTGTAATTTTTCTAACATAATTAGACTCCTATTCTTAGTATGTAACAATTTATTCTTTTTACTCAAAATTCTTTCTTATCGTACTATTCTGATACTATCATATCATAGATGAAATAGAAAGAAAATATTTTTTTTTCAAAAGAAAATGGACAAAAGAATGGAAATTTAGTACAATAAAGCTGGTGAAGAAAAAATGACTATTGTTTTTAAAGTAAGTGATAAATTAAAAGAAAAAATGATTGAATATTATACTCCTTTACGAAGAGAAAAAACTCCACCCTATGCTGTTTTTCAAGCTATGGATGCCGATACAATTGTAACTCTTTATGAATCTGGCAAGGTAATGTTTCAAGGTATCAGTGCTGATATTGATGCTAAAATGTGGTCAGAAATGGAACAAAAGTTAACAGGGAAAAAAATTAATATTTATGAAAATGAAAAAAAGAAAGAAAAAGAAAAAAAAGAAAGAACTGTTCTATATAAAAAAAGTACGATTGGTTCCGATGAAGTTGGAACTGGCGATTATTTTGGACCGATTGTTGTTACAGCTGCTTATATTCCTAAAGAGCAAATTCCTTTTATCGATGAATTAGGAGTACGAGATTCAAAAACTTTAACGGATGCTAAAATTATGGAAATAGCTCCTACTCTTATTAAAGAAGTGAAACATTGTACTTTTATTTTAAAAAATAAGGAATATAATAAATATCAGAAAATGGGTTTTAATATGAACAAAATTAAAGCCATTTTACATAATAAAGTTTTAGTAGAAATGAAAAAAAGAACTCCTTCGTATGATGCAATTGTTGTCGATCAATTTGTCTATCCTCAAAAATACTTTGAACATATTAAAGAGGCTATTGAAAAAGTTAATGATATTGATTTTACAACTAAAGCAGAAAGTAAATGTGCTTCTGTTGCTGCGGCTAGTTGTATTAGTCGTTATATTTTCTTATTACAAATGGATGAATTAAGTAAAGAACTTTCTACTCCTTTATTAAAGGGTGCTGGAGAAGATGTCGATAAATTAGCTTCTAAAATTGTTCAAACTTATGGAATGGAAAAATTAGAAGAAATTGCTAAATTAAACTTTAAAAATACCGAAAAATTAAAACAATATTTATAAAAAAAATATCACTTTTGATGGTGATATTTTTTTTAAGCAAAATAGTTTATTAAAAAAGTATATAGCCCCATTACTTTGTCCCAACTGCCCGATTTGATTTTATAATCCATATGGGCAAATGAAATAATATAATCTTTTAAATCATCTATATGAAAATTAGAGGCATTTTTCATAATTTTTGTAACTTGCCAATCTCTTAAAGAAAGTTTTTTAGCAATTTCATTAAAGGAATATTGTTTTTTTTCTAAGAGCTTGTAATACAATAATAATCGAAATTCTCTAAGGAGTAAATTTGATAATTGAGATGCATCTGTTTTCACGCTTAAGAAATCCTTTAAAAGTTTAAAAGTTTCTTTCATGTTACGAGTTATTACGGCATCCGTAAATTTAAATAGATTTTCGTTCACATTTGAAGCGACAATTTCTTTCATTTGGTTTAAAGAAATGGTATCATTTTTTTGAAAATATAAAGAAAATTTGGCTATTTCATTTTGAATCAAATCGTATTGATTTAGGGAAGCTTCCAGTAAATATTTTATGGCCGAATCACTTACTTTATAGATCGATAGTTCTTTTTTTATTTCGTTTGAAAGTTCATATCCTTTAGGAGATTCTAAAGTAAGAAATGTATAATTTTCATTAATGAGTTTGGTTATCTTTTTTCTTTTATCTACTTCTTCATAAGTTACAAATATTAAAACTGTTTTTTCATATGGAGAGAGGATATATTTTTCTAATTCTTGCTCATCTTTTTCAGCAAGTTTTTCTTTGCCAAAAAAATTGGCATTTTTAACAATCACATATTTTGTTTCATCAAATAACGAAACATAGGAAGCTTCCTCTAAAATTTCTTTGATGTTTTTATCGTAAACATAAGTTAGGCAATTTGAACTTTTTTTAGTAATCGTGGCTATTTTATGCTCTAATAAATATCTTGAATCTGTTTGAATTAAATATATATTCATAACATCACCATGTTATTATCTTATCATGAATTTTCTTTTAAAGTATATATTTTCATCTTATTTTTTGAAATTTTAAACCATATAGTTTTATATTTACTGGTTTCATAATAAGGGATATTTAAGTTTTGCAAGTTTTCAATAGTTTCTTTGCTTGGATGATGATAGGAATTGTTTAATCCAACACTTAAGATAGCATAACGCGGATCTACTTTTTTTAAAAACTGTGGATCACTACTTGTCGAAGAACCGTGATGGCCTACTTTTAAAACATCACTTGTAATGCTTTCATCCATGAGCATTTTTTCTCTTTCTTTTGGAGCGTCTCCCATCATTAAAAAGGAAAAATTTAAAACATTGACTTTTAAAACTAGACTTGCCATATTTTCATCTTTACTTGGATAGGAATAGATATGCCACTTAAAAAATGAAGGATTGTATTCATGGATTTTGGAAGGATATAGTGTATGAATTTCTTGTTCTAAAGCATTTTCTGTATTGGAATTTAATAAAATGCTCTTGCAAGGAATTTCCTGCAGCAAATCTAAAGCATTCCCTATATGATCATAGTCGCCATGAGTGAGCACTAAACAATCTATGGCAGTTATTCCTAAAGAATGTAAAAACGTTTTGATCGTTTGGGCTTGTTTTACTTTTCGCTTCCTTATTTTCCAATCTTCTTTGACAAATGATAAAGTTCCCCCAGTATCTATTAGAATCACTTCTTTTTTTAACGGACTTACAAAAAGAGTACTATCCCCTTGCCCAACATCTAAAAAGTAGACATAGCTTGCCGAATCAAGCATTGGAATCATTTTAATAATTAAAACAAAAATAAACGAATAAAATAACCAACTTTTGTTTTTAGTTTTTAAGAAAAGAAATAAGAAAAAGGCATAAATACTCCAATAAAACGGTGGAATATAAGGCAAACAAATGATTCCAAATGTTATACTTTGACAAATGGCATTTATTGTTTCAAATAAAGAAATCAGCATAGATAGGATGGGAAGAAAAAATGGAAAAGCCAGATAAAGAAAGCAAGCTGGATATAACACAAAAGTTACAAATGGAACAAAAACAAGATTCCAAACAATTGAAAGAAGATTTATTTCATAGAAATGAATCGCACTAATCGGAATACTTGCTAATGTAGCAATGGCACTAGTTTTAAGCAAGTTTTTCCAGTAACTTTTTGAGGGTTTCAAAAAGAA
Organism: uncultured Bacilli bacterium; assembly: GCA_944351315.1. Lineage (GTDB taxonomy): Bacteria > Bacillota_I > Bacilli_A > RF39 > UBA660 > Ventrenecus. The sequence continues at coordinate 3,590 of CALVPL010000002.1, forward strand.
AAAAGTAAAACAGATAAGAAAAGAATATTGAAATCCTAAGTCCATCAAATAAAAAGGATTAAATAAAACCATACCTAAAAAGACAAAAAGAAAGATTTTAAACCGACTTAATTGTAAATTGAAATAACGGTTGATACTCATGCCAAAAAAGAGCCAAACACTTCGTAAAACTGAAGGAGTAAATCCAACTAAAAAAGCATAGAAAAACAAGAAAATATTTAGAAATACATCTTTTTTCTTACCAAAACGAGATAAGATTTTACTTAAAAATGCCACAAATAAAGAAATATGCATTCCAGAAACAGCGAATAAATGACTTATGCCATTTTTTCTTATTGCTTCTACTTCCATATAATCTGAATTACCTAAAAGTAAGGCTAAAAGATACTCAGAATGAGAACGTGAGGAAATGTAACGATACAGACTGGTTTTGATTTGATCGAAAAAATTTCCTTCTTCTATTATGGTAATTGTATCCGCTGTAAAGGTTCGATAAATATTTTGATAATATAAATAATCATGGTAATCGAAAGTATTGGGAAGTGAAGCTTTATTTGGTACCTGCATAGATCCGGATAATTTTATCTTCATTCCGCTCATTAAGTAATGATCATAATATTCTTTTTCTTCCAATGTTTTAAAGTAATAGAAAACTTCTATTTTTTCTAAAGCATTCACTTCCATACTTAAGAAATTGCCATCTATTTTAAATGAGATGATTTCTCCTTCTAGTTCGGTCGTCTCTAAAGCATACTGACTGACCTTCGGGGTTCTATAATAGAAAAAACAAAAACAAATAACAACGAAAAGAAAACCGATGAAAAAAATGTTAGAGTGTAATATAGTCTTTAAGTTTTGCATAAACACTATCGCCTATGCCTTTAATATTTAATAGATCTTCTTTCTTAGTGAATTTGCCACAATTTTTACGATATTCAATAATACTTGCTGCCTTAGATTCGCCGATGCCAGGTAGAGTTAGTAATTCTTCTAAAGTCGCTGTATTAATTGAAATTAATGTACTTGAAGTTGTTTCTTCTGCATGTTTTGTAATCTCGTCGTTTTCGACGATTGCCTCTTGTTTTTCTAAATCTTTTACTTCTTCTTTCGTATAAACTGTGATGACCATCTCATCGGTTACTTTTTTCGAAAGATTTAAATTAGAGGTATCTGCTTCTTCTTGTAACCCGCCAGCCAAATTAATAATATCGTTGACGATTTGCCCTTCTGTTACGTGATATACACCCGGATTTATCACTGCCCCTTTGATATCGACGACGATTTCTTCATTTTTGACTGGAGTTGTTTCCGTGGCAGGTTCTGTTTTCGGACAAACATAAGCTTCTTCAGCTGTAACTTCAACTAAATAAAGACTTGCAAAAACTCCACATAAGATAAAAGTGAAAAGTAAACCACACAGCCATTTCTTTTCTTTCATCCATTCAAATATTTGTTCCATAGTCCCTCCTTTCTAAGAAGATAAAATTATCTTCTACTAATACATACAAGAAAAATTTTTCATTTCCTTTTTTTTCATAAAAAAACGTTCATTTTTCATGAACGAATTTAATATTGCTTTCCGACATAAATGCGTTTGGTTGCTTTTTGGCCACAGACGATACAAGGACCTGTTGCTTCTTCATTTTCGATAATACAACGACTTTTTAAACCGGTTTCTTCTTTAATTTGATCTTCACAAGCCATGTTTCCACACCAATTGATTTTCATAAATCCTGGTTTATTTTTCGCGTAATCTTTTAAAGTTTCATAATCTTTTACATCGTAGATCATTTCATCTCGTCTTTTTAGTGCTCGATTATACATATCTTGTTGAATTTGTTCTAACATTTTTTCGATTTCTTCTTGAACTTGAGAAATTTTGATGCTTTTCTTTTCTAATGTATCTCTTCTTACAAGAACGACTTCCTCTTTTTCTAAATCACGAAGTCCTACTTCAACTCGAATAGGAATTCCTTTTACTTCGGCAGCAGCGAACTTAAATCCTGGAGATTTATCACTATCATCTATTTTGTAGGTGATTTCTTCTTTTAAGTTTGAAGCGATTTTTTCTATAGTGCTTAAAACTCGTTCATCTGTACCTATTGGAATAAAGATCACTTTAATTGGAGCAATTTTTGGTGGTAAAACTAAACCGTGATTATCGCCATGAGTCATGATAATTCCACCAATCATTCTCGTGGTAACTCCCCAGCTGGTTTGATATGGTGTTTTAAGGGTATTATCTTCATCTAAGAATTGAATCCCAAAAGCTTTGGCAAAATGATCGCCAAAATAATGGCTTGTTCCGTTTTGTAAAGCTACTCCATCATACATCATTGCTTCTAAGGTATAGGTTTCTTCTGCTCCAGCAAATTTTTCTTTTTCTGTCTTTCTTCCGACAAGTACTGGAAGTGCTAAAATGTTGCGTTGAAAGTTTTCATATATTTTTAACATTCGTAAAGTTTCAGCTTTTGCTTCTTCGCTAGTTTTGTGCATTGTATGCCCTTCTTGCCACATAATCTCACGGCTTCTTAAGAAAGGACGAGTGGTTTTTTCCCAACGAACGATCGTACACCATTGGTTATACAATTTTGGCAAATCGCGATATGAATGAATAATGTTTTTATAGTGTTCACAGAATAATACTTCGCTGGTTGGTCTTACGCACATTCTTTCTTCTAACTTTTCTTCACCCCCATGAGTTACCCAAGCAACTTCGGGAGCAAATCCTTTGACGTGTTCTTTTTCTACATTGAGTAAAGATTCTGGAATAAACATCGGCATTTGAACATTTTCATGACCAGTTTTTTTAAATTCTTGATCGAGAATCTTTTGAATGTTTTCCCAGATTGCATAGCCATAAGGTCTTATAATCATGCTTCCTTTAACACTAGAATAGGAAACAAGATCGGCTTCTTTACAAACGTCGGTATACCACTGGCTAAAGTCAACATCACGATCGGTGATTTTTGTAACTAATTTTGACATTTTTCTTCATCCTTATCTTCAATTTGAAAATCTTCTAATTCATTGTTTTCGTTTAAAATTTTGTTGACTTGTTTGGTTGCTTTATCTAGTTTTTCTTGACAAATTTTCACTAAATTCATCGCATCTGTGTATTTATTAATTGCTTCTTCTAATGGTATCGTTCCACTTTCTAAATCTTTAATAATACCTTCTAAATCTTGTAATGCTTTTTCAAACGTAATTTCATTCATGTAAATATCTCCTTCACTTCTACATTCGCTTCTCCTTTTGAAAAACGAATTTGTAATATATCTTCTTTTTTTATCTTACTACTATCTTTAATAATATGTCCATCTTTTTTAACTAATGAATACCCTTTATCTAAAATATTTAATGGATTTACTAATTTTAATGTTTGAACTATTAAAGTATAATCATTTTGTTTTCTTTCTAGAACCGTTTTCATATTTTTCTTTACTAGTTGAGTTTTATTGTTTATTTCTTCTATTTTACTCTGATAAATTATTTGCGGATTCTGTAAAATATAATGATCTTTGATGGATAGAATTTTTTCTGATCGATCGTTTAAATAAGAATCCATCGCTTTTTTTACTTGGTCTACCAAGCCATCTAATTTCTGAATTTTTACATCATATAAAACAATTGGATTTTTTAAAATAAAACTGCTCGCCAAACGATTTAAATGATGTTTTTCGTTATTTAATTTGGTTAGAAATGCATTGGAAATTTCTATTTGTTTTGTCAAAAATAAATTTTTTACTTCTTCTATAGTTGGAACGGCCATTTCTGCAGCCCCCGTTGGAGTTGGAGCTCTTTTGTCCGCGACATAATCCGCGATGGTTACATCTACTTCATGACCAACCGCACTAATGATAGGAATACGAGATTCATAAATGGCTCTGGCAACGATTTCTTCATTAAAAGCCCATAAGTCTTCGATCGATCCGCCACCTCGTCCAACAATTAAAACATCTAGATCGTATTCATTGGCTTTTTTGATGTTTTTTACAATATCTTCTTTCGCCATGGCTCCTTGGACTAAGGATGGGAAAAGAATTGTTTCACATAGAGGAAAACGTCTTGCAATGGTACTTAAAATATCTTTGATGGCAGCCCCAGTTGGAGCAGTTACAATGCCGATTTTTTTAGGAAATTTAGGAATAGGTTTTTTATGTTCTGGATTAAATAAACCTTCTTGATTTAATTTCTTTTTTAATCGTTCAAATTCGACGTATAAATTTCCAATTCCATCTTGTTCCATTTTATCGATATAGATTTGATAATTTCCACCGGCTGGATAAACACTTATTCTCCCTTCAACTAAAACATTCATTCCGTCTACTGGTGCAAAAGTTAATTTTGAAGCCATACTCCGAAACATAATTGCACTAATACGTGATTCTGAATCTTTTAAGGTTAAATAAAGATGACCTGAGGTATGCCTTTTAAAATTGCTTATCTCGCCTCGTAAATATACTTTTTGCAAATAAGAATTGCCATCAAACATCATTTTAATAAAATTATTTATCTGGGAAATTGTAATATATTTATCGTTCATCTAAATAATCCCCTTCTTTCTTCTTTGGCAAGAGATAAAAGTTCTTGCATTTTTTCATAATGGCATTCGTAATCTCTTAAAATAGAGGTTTTTATTTCTTCTCTTACATCTATGTCTTGGCTAATTTCATTTAAAAAAAACTCGATTTTTTCTTTTGGGTATTGCTCTAGTAGAATTTCAAAATACTCAAAAGCAGGTTGAGAAGCCTGAATCAGAAAATGATAAATTTTGTCATATGTAGACATTAATGCACTTTCTTTATCATAATCGCATTTGATTAAAAAAGGATTATGAATTCTTCTACCGTATTTTACTAATTCTATAGCACTGTGATCTGTAAAGATTTTATCGGAATCGAAATAAGGAGCTAAGCGAACTTTTTTAGTTTGCTCATTTTCTTCAATTTCCCAATTTTCACTAATTCGATCACTTTGCATAGTTAAAAGATCTAAGATAAATCGTTTCGTAAATTCGGGCATAAGAGAATCTGAATCTGGATAAAGATATGCTAGTGCTTCTTTGATCGTTTCTAGGTTATTCATATTTATAGGAATTTCTTTTTGAGTTTCTTCTAAATGTTTTTTATATTCTTCTAAAATTTTGGCTCCACTTTTATAAAGGCTATTTTCTTTTTTATAATTTAAAGATACTTCACCTTGAATTTTTCCTAGTTCACCGTACCAAGTTTCAATCGTTTCAATTCCTACTTCTTGAGCGATTTTTTCAACGAGTTTTTCTTGAAGAAAGAAGCGAATATCTGAAATGGATTTAAAAAAATATTTGTCTTTTATCCAAAAAGCATAGTCGGCACTACTGGAATACACTTCTTTTAAGATTTTCTTTTCTTTTCCTTCATAAAGATCATTAAATGAAAACTCTTTTTGAATGTCTTTTTTCATAGTTCTTCTTTCATATATTTATCTAAAACGGCATTGATCATTTTTACCAACTCTTCGTCCGTATATTGTTTGGCTAATTCGATGGCTTCATTGATTACGACGATAGATGGAGTATCCATATATTTTAATTCATAAATCGCCATTCGCAAAATGGCTGCTCCTGTTTTATCTAAACGTTTAATATCCCAGTCTTTTAAGTATTTATTCGCGATTTCATCAATTTCTTTTTCGGCCGTTATTACTCCATATACAATGTCTTTGACAAATTCATTTTCTACGCTTAAATTTTCTTTTAAAATTTCTTCTGGATCATACGAAAGATTGTTTTGTTTTAAAATATCCATTTGATATAAACAAGTCATAGAGACTTTTCTTAATTCACTTCGACTTAGCATAAAACATCACCGAAACTATTGTATCAAAAAAAACTAGGTTAAGCTAGTTATTTTGGCTTGTTCGATTCAGAAATTTTCTTTCTAAACGAACTGAAGGCTTTAAATCAAAATAAGAAATTACCCAAGCATAACAAGGATTATTTGATAACTCGTCGTAATTTTCAGCAAGTGTTTTTATATCTTGCATTTTGATTGCTTTATTCATTTCGTCGTAAAAGGCTTTACGTTCATAGTAAGCAGACATTATTTCTGAATCATTTCTCGTTTTTAAAAGCTCTTCTTTGGTAGCGGTTAAAAAGATATCGTTTCCATTTTCATCTTTGGTAATTCCCATGATGACTTCTAATGGAACAATTACGTACTTTCGAGCTTCTTCTTTCACACGTTTAAAAATAGGCAAATCTTTAAACTTCACACTTTTACCATTTAATAAAATGGTTTTGTCTAGATATTCTTTTACCCATTTTGGAGAAATACAAGCCTTCATATTTAAGTATGCTTCAATTGCGTCTGTAAGACAACTTGCAGATAGTATTTGTTGGATAAACGGCTCGATTTGAGCTTTCTTTTGACCACTAGTATAATATATTTTTATATCTTTTTCTTTCATTTTCTCCTACTTTCTATTATTTATTTATGCTCTACTTCGCTTTTTAATTCGTACAAAATGTTTAGTGCTTCAATTGGAGTCATGCGAAGCGGATCAATTTTTTCTAACTTTTCTTTAATTGGATCATTTTTTTCTTCTGGAAAATCCATGACTAATTGAATTTGCGTATCTTTTTTCTTAATGGTTGGTTTACTTTCATATATAGAAAGAGTTTTTAGAGCATCTTCAATCACTTCATCTGGAAGACCAGCTAATTTTGCTACGTGAATTCCATAGCTTTTATCTACGGCTCCATTTTTTATCTTATGAAGAAATGTTAATTTTCCATTTTCTTCTATAGCACTGACATGAATATTTTTTATGGATGGGATTTCCGATTCTAAGACAGTAAGTTCATGATAATGGGTTGAAAAAAGAGTCTTACAACGAATTTTTGTGCTCACGTATTTTAAAATTGCTTCAGCTAAACTCATTCCATCATAAGTAGCTGTTCCTCTTCCTAATTCATCAAATAAGATTAAGCTATCTTGTGTAGCATTACAAATTGCGTTTTTGGCTTCTTTCATTTCGACCATAAAAGTAGACTCACCACTTACTAAATCATCGCTGGCACCAATTCGAGTAAAAATTTTATCAATAATTGGTAAATTTGCTTTAGCTGCTGGAACAAACGATCCCATCTGAGCCATGATAATGATAATTGCTAACTGTCGCATATAAGTTGATTTACCACTCATGTTTGGACCTGTAATTAAAAGTGTGTGTATAGATCCGTCCATAATGCAATCGTTTGCAACATACTCCATATTATTTACTTTTTCAATCACTGGATGACGACCATTTTTAATCTCAATAATATGATCATGATTAATCGTTGGTCTTACTAATCGATATTCTTCTGCACAAACAGCTAGAGCACTAATGGCATCTAAAAAAGCAATACAGTCAGCAGTATCTTTTAATTCTAGTATTTGTTTTTTTATCTGTTCTTTGATCTCGTTGAACATGGTATATTCCATTTCAATAATTTTTTCTTCAGCATTTAAAATTAAAGCTTCTTTTTCCTTTAACTCCGGACTTATATAACGTTCGGCATTGGTAAGTGTTTGTCTTCTTTCCCAATGAAATTCTTCGGAAACATTCGCGATTTGACCTTTTGTGATTTCAATGTAGTAGCCAAAAACTTTATTGTATCCTACTTTTAAATTTTTAATTCCTGTTTTTTGTTTTAACTCTTGTTCAAAATTTGCGATAAACTCTTTTCCCCCACTTCGAATGCTTTTTAATTCATCTAATTCTTTACTATAGCCTTCTTTAATTAAAAAACCTTCTTTAATTGTAACTGGAGGATTTTCATAGATTGCTTTTTCTAACAGTTCATAAATATCTTGATGAGTTTTCAACTTTATAGAAAATCCTAAATCTTTGACTATATGAGAAATATCTGGTAGGACTTTTAAACTAGCTTTTAATTGCAAAAGATCTCTAGCATTTAATGAACCACAAGAAATTTTACCACACAATCTTTCTAAATCATAAATTTGATATAAATTATCTCTTAATTGTTCTTTTAATATAAATTCACTATTTAATTTTTCAATTTTATTGTAACGATCTACAATCATTTCTTCATTTTTTAATGGGTTCATCAACCAATTTTTTAATTTTCTTGATCCCATACTTGTTTTGGTTTTATCTAGTAACCAGAGAAGCGAGAAAGTTCTTTCCTTTAACCTAAGTGTTTCAATCAATTCCAAATTGCGAACGGTATGGACATCCATTTCTAAATAATCATCTGGATAGACAACTGTCGCTTCTTTAAAATGGCTTAAATCTTTTAATTCTTTTACTACTAAATAATAAAGTAAATGTTTAATAGCTAATATATAATGTTCATCTTCTAGTGAAGCATAAATGTTTGCGTATTCCTCTTCTAAATAGTTGTTACTTATAGAAACTTCAATGCCATAAGTTCCTTTCAACAAAGAAATGAGTTCTAAATTTTCATTATTTTCTAAAACTACTTCTAAAATTCCTAAATTTAAAATTGTACTAATTAATTTATCGATTTGATGTGGCAAGATAGATACAAATATTGAACCGGTTGAAATGTCGGCATAACAAATGGTATATATATAGGTAAAATCTAAAATGGATGCGATATAATGGTTATCATGTTCGTTTAAGAGTTCTAAATCCACGACTGTTCCTTTACTGATAACTTGAATTACTCCACGCTTAACCATTCCTTTGGTATTTTTCGGATCTTCTAATTGTTCACATATCGCGACTTTATAGCCTTTATTTACCAATTTTTCTAAATAAGGTTTTACTGAATGAAAAGGCACTCCACACATTGGAACCCGTTCTTCTAAGCCAGCATTTTTACCAGTTAAAGTAAGTTCCAGTTCTCTTGAAGCAATAATTCCATCTTCAAAAAACAATTCATAAAAATCGCCAATTCGATAAAACAACAATTCTTCTTCGTAATCTTTTTTGATATCCATATATTGTTTCATCATTGGACTTAAATCTTCATAATTGACTTCACTACGTTTCACTTTAACCACCTGTACATGAATTATATCATAAACCTCCGAAAATGAACATTTTTTCTTTAACTAAAAGAAGAAATCTTTATAGATGCTCGATTTCTTCTTTACTTAATCCAGTGATTTCACTGATTTCTTCTATTGTAATCTTCAAATCTGATTTTAACATTTTTTTAGCAATTTTCTTTTTTTCTTCTTTTCCTCCTTCAGAGATTCCTTCATTATAAGCTTTAGACATCTGAGTATTATAGATTTTCTTTTGGTCTTCTTCTTTTGTCATGTATTCTCGAAATCTTGGATCTTCATTGACTCTTTCTACTTCTTTCATATATTTTTCTACCTCCCTATCTTTTTTAGCTAACTTTTTTAGATCTTCTTTTGACAAATCCAACATAATTAAATGTTTATATTCTTCTATTTTCTCTTCATTTTTATCATACCAAAACTTCATAATTTTGTCCATGTTCCATTCAATAATTTGAAAATTTTGAGCATATTTTTTACCAGTTCTATCTT
>CALVPL010000003.1 GCA_944351315.1 uncultured Bacilli bacterium
TGGATTATGCTAGAGAGTTTCGGTTGCCTCATAAATATTTTTTGTTTGTTCCTTTTTGCTATCGTTTCTCACTTAGAGATCCGGATATGCTTCAAAAAATTCAAGAAGATGATGTCTTTCAAATGTATATAGAAAAAGCTTTATGCTTAGAAATGAAAAAACTTTTAAAGGAAGTTCAAGAAGAACAAGCTTTATTCGTGCCAGAAGAACTTGCTGAATCTTTTGAAAACTTTTTTAGCAAATCTCAATCTATTTTAAAAATGTATCTTAAACGATAACTTTTGCTGCGGCTTCACGATATGCTCTGGTAAGACCGCTGGCTCCTAGTTTTATTCCGCCAAAATATCGAACTACAAAAATGGCTCGGTTTTGGATGTTTTTTTGTTCTAAAACTTGATAAATCGGCATTCCACTTGTTCCGCTTGGTTCTTTATCATCACTTTTAGAAGCTGTGTTTTCTAGAATATAGGCATAGGGAATATGGCGAGCTTTTTTATGTTCTTTTTTTAAAACTTCATAAAGATCTTTGGCTTCTTGTTTGGTAGTAATTTCATAATAATATGCAATAAATTTGGATTTTTTTCTTTCAATTTCAACTGTATTTAAAAGTTTCACTTATATCACCTTAAAATTATGATACAATAAATAAAAGAAAAAGGAAATGGGGTGGAAGAATGTTTAAGGAAAAGTTAGCCCAAATCCCAAATAAACCGGGAAGTTATCAGATGCGAAATAAAGATGGAATTATTATTTATGTTGGCAAAGCAAAAAATTTACATCGCCGAGTCAATTCTTATTTTAATCGAACACAGACTGGAAAAACAGCCAAAATGGTAAGTGAAATTGCCGATTTTACCTATATTGTAACAGCTACTGAATTAGAATCTTTATTATTAGAAATTAACTTAATCAAACAATATAATCCTAAATACAACGTTTTATTAAAAGATGATAAAAGTTATCCATATATTGAATATATTGAAAAACCTTATCCTAAATTAAAAGTTTCTAGATATTTACAAATTCGTAAAAAAGATCATAAGAAACTTTTTGGACCTTATCCTAATGCTTATGCCGCCAGAAGAATCGTGAATTTATTAAATCGTCTTTATCCATTAAAAAAATGTGATGGAAATCCTAAAAAAGTGTGTTTGTATTATCATATAGGAGAGTGTTTGGGTTATTGTGAAAAAAACATTGATCAAGAAAAACTGCAAAAAATGCAGGAAGATATTTTAGGATTTTTAAATGGAAATGATAAAATTTTAAAAGATAAAATTCTTGAAAAAATGGAAAGTTATAGTAAAGCTTTAAATTTTGAATTAGCTTTAGAACTAAAAAAAGAATTAGATTATATTAACATTGTTTTAGATAAGCAAAAGATTACTTTACAAGATTTAACGAATCGGGATTGTATTGGGTATTATTTTAACAATGGATATATTTCTGTTCAAATTTTATTTATTCGAAATGGAAAAATTGTTGGAGGTCATACGGATTTATTTCCAGTTGTCAGCGATTTGGAAGAAGAAATGGATTCTTATATTACAAGATTTTATGCGAAACATGAAATTCCTAAAGAGATTTTAGTTTCAGAAGAGATTGCTTCTACTGTTTTACAAAATTATTTTGAAAATAAACTTGTGGTTCCTCAAAAAGGACAGAAAAAGAATTTGGTAGATATGGCTACTGAAAATGCCAAAATCAATTTAGAAAATGAACTGGATCTCGTTTTGAAAAAGGAATATTTCACTGAAGAAGCTAATGAAGAATTACGAAAAATTTTACATTTAGATACTTTAGATCGAATTGATTTATTTGATAACTCGAATTTGTTTGGTGATTGGAGTGTATCGGGAATGGTCGTTTTTAAAAATGGGGTTCCAGCAAAAAATGAATATCGAAAATATAAAATTAGTTTTGATAAGAATGACGATTATGGAATGATGCGAGAAGTTATATATAGACGTTATCAACGGGCTTTAGTTGAAAAAACAGAACTTCCGAATTTAATTATTGTCGATGGAGGAATTGGTCAAATTCATGCTTGTAAAGAAGTATTAACGGCTTTAAATTTACCAATTAAAGTTTGTGGCTTAAAGAAGAATGATAAGCATAGAACTAATGATTTGGTTGATGGTGATACTTTAGAACTTATTGATATTAAAAAAGATTCTAATGTCTTTCATTATTTGACGAGAATGCAAGATGAGGTCCATAGATATACTATTACGTATCATCGTACTGTGCGAAGTAAAGGAAGTATTAGTAGTGTCTTGGATAATATTCCAGGAATAGGAGCAAAAAGAAAAAAAGAACTTATTAAAGCTTATGGAAGTGTTACTAAAATGGAAAATGCTTCTTTAGAAAGTCTTACTAAAATTTTGCCAAAAGAGGTAGCGATTTCTTTACAAGATTATTTAAAAAGCCGTAAAGAGGATAAGCAAAATTAATTCTTTTAAAAAATGTATATATTGTGCCTATAACTTCTTTAAAAACTTAATGAGCTTTAATCTGGTGATTTAAAGCTTTTTTTACTTTTCTTGTGTAAAATTTAGTTAAAAAATGCTTTTTAAGCTTGTCTAAAATTGACATCTTTTTCTTCTTTACGTATACTTATATTAATAAAGGATATGGTATTCATGAGAAAAAAATATACAGTTACATTAATTGCTATCGCGATTTTAATTGTTCTTTTACTTGGAGTAGAAGTACATTATCAATCTTATACAAGTGAAAAAAGCGATTTAAGTGCTTTTATTAAAGTGGAGGAAGGCCTTTCTATTAATTATTTGAATGGTACAGAAATAGAGGTTCATAAAAAAAGTCAACAAGTTGAATTTTCTGTTACAAATCAACTTACTGAGACTCTTTATTATAATATAGATATCTTACGGGTGGATCCAGAGGTTTCGGCGACTTATCGATTGGTTTCTTCGGATTCTAATTTTCAAGAAATTATTCAACCACTTACCCAAAATGCAATCGCTTCTAGAATAGCTATTTTGCCAGGAGATACGCACCGTTATCAAATGGAAATTATTAATGATGATCGAAATGAATTTGTTTTTGAATTGGCTATTACAAAAGAAAATGTCGATAATAGTTTTGCCAATACAATTTTAAATAACAATGATATTAAAGAAAATGTTACTACTTTATTTAATACGACGGCAACTGAAAATGAAGGTCTTATTAAAAAGAGCACCGAGCATGGAAGCGAATATTATTTCCGTGGGAATATTTCTAATAATTATGTTTCATTTGCTAACTTGCTTTGGCGAATCGTCAAAATTAATGAAGATAATACAGTAAAATTGGTTTTAGATAATACAACTGAATCTTTGGTGGCAATGAACAATCAAGAACAGGTTGGCAATACAGATTTTTTAATGAGTAATGCTTATCAAAATTTGACAAATTGGTATAATACGTATTTGCTTTCTTATGATGATTATATTGCAAGTACTTATTATTGTTTTGACAATAGTGTTTCTACAGATGAAATGGGGCAAATTAATTATTTATCCGATATTCGATTGTTTACAGATTATTTGCCAAATACAGTTTGTAGTGGTCTTAATGTTTCAGCAAAAATTGCTTTATTAACTGCCGATGAAGTGATGATGGCTGGGGCAACTAATACAGGAAATAATTCATATTATTTATATTTGAATGGATTACAAGCTTCTTGGTGGACTATGACTCCTAATAAAAAAGAAAATAATGTTTTATCTTATATTACTGTTAGTAAAGATGGAGCTCTTACTAAAGATGTCAGTGAGACAAGTGCGTTGTTTTTAAGACCAAGTATTACGATTACTCGTAAAACGATCGCGACTGGATCTGGAACTATTGATGATCCATACGTTTTAAGTTTGATGTAAACCTAACAATTTAAAATGTAAAAAAAAATAAAAAATGTGTATAATACTATGTAAAGTAGTCAAGTTCGTTGACTACTTTTTTCCTTTTTTTGGTAAACTAATATCAGGTGAGGAGAATGATGGATTTATTTAACGACGTGATTAATGTGTTTGCAAGTTTTGGGCTTGTTGATTATATTTTATATATTTCAGTTGTAACATTAATCATCTTAGTTGTTTCTTTAATATATGTAATGAAGAATGAAAAGGAAATGTTAGAAGAGAAAAGTGTTGAGGAAGTGAAGGAAGAGATGAATGAGCCTACAGTTTTAAATGAGGAACTAAATTTGCGGGATATAGTAAGTACAATTGATGAAAATCCGAAGCCTTTAATTGATATGACAGCTTATGAAGAAGAACAAGAACAAAAAGCTATAATTAGTTATGATGAACTTATTCGAGATGTAAACAATAAATCAATTTCGTATGATAAAGAAGAGCTTGTCGATGATGTTATTCCAGTAAAACGAATTCAAATGAATATGGAGCTTCCTAAAAGAAAAGAAACTATTATTCAAGATTTGAATTTAACTCAAAAAGAACCAAAAATAGAGATCGAACCAATTCAATCTACTTCTAAATTATTTTCTTATGAAAAAGAAGAAGCTTTTTTAAAAGCTTTAAAAGAATTAAATGAATTGTTAAACTAAAAGTTACGTGTTAAAATAGATGTAACTTTTTTTGTGGGGTGAAAACATGAAATTTAAAATTATCACATTAGGGTGTAAAGTGAATGCTTATGAATCAGAAATGATGAAGGAAAAACTTTTAAAAGCTGGATATACTTATGATGAAGAAGCACCAGAGATTATTTTACTTAATACTTGTAGTGTTACAAATGTTGCCGATCAAAAATCCAAAAAAATGGCGAGACATTATCGAAGAGAAAATCCGAATGCTATTTTAGTTATATGCGGTTGTTCTTCTGAAAACAATAAAAATGCTTATGAAGAAGTACAGCCACAAATTTTGCTTGGAAATAGGAAAAAGAGTGAAATTGTAAATTTGTTAGAAACTTATTTTAAAACGCATGAAAAATATCAATTTTTTGCTGGAACAAGAAAACTTTCGTTTGAAGATATGCAGATTGAGAAATTTACAACTCATACTAGAGCTTTTGTTAAGATTGAAGATGGTTGTGATAACTTTTGTAGTTATTGTGTGATTCCTTATGTAAGAGGTTCTATTCGTCATAAAGATTTTGATACCGTTTTAAAAGAGGTAGAAACATTAGTTTTTCATGGTCATCAAGAGATTGTTTTTACAGGAATTCATACGGGATCTTATCAAAGTTCTAATGGTAAGGATTTAACGGATTTGATTCATGAAGTAAGTAAGTTTGAAGGATTAAAAAGAATTCGTATTTCTTCTATTGAAATTACTGAATTAAAAGAGAAGTTTTTAAAAGAATTAAAAGAAAATCCGAAAATTTGTGATCATCTTCATATTCCTTTACAGGCTGGTTCCGATGACATTTTAAAAAAGATGAGTCGTAAGTATACGGTGAATGAGTATAAAAAAATTATTGAACAAATTCGCTTGGTTCGACCAAATATTTCTATAACAACCGACATTATTGTGGGATTTCCTGGTGAAACAGAAGAGTTGTTTTTAGAAACTTTAAAAACTGCTTCTTCTTTAGAATTTAGTAAGATTCATGTTTTTCCTTATTCTGTTCGAGAAAAAACCGCGGCTAGTTTGATGCCTAATCATGTTTCTAGTGAAGAGAAGCATCGACGAAGTAAAGAACTTACAGCTTTATCAAAAAAACTAGAAAAAGAGTATGCTGAAAAGTTTTTAGGACAAGAACTAGAAGTGCTTATAGAAAAAAGTGGCGAGGAAAGTATTGGAACTACTTCAAATTATTTAAAAGTTAAAATAAGTGAAAATCTTCCTAATAATACTTTAGTTTCTGTAAAAATTCTTTCTTATGATGGTTTTTGTTTACATGGCACAAAAATTTAAAAAAATATAACGATATAAAGGAGAATTGGATGAATGCAATTAGATAAATTAAAAGATTTAATTTTATATCAAAGTGAAAATGGTAATGTACAAATAGAAGTTTTATATGATAATGAAGATTTTTGGTTAACGCAAAAAACAATGGCTGAGTTATTCAATGTAGCAGAAAATA
>CALVPL010000004.1 GCA_944351315.1 uncultured Bacilli bacterium
GAGCTTTCAAAATTTAACCGAAGTTTTTAAAGATTTAGAAGAGTTAAGTAAGGGGATTACGTTAGTGATTTCTCATCAAGAGCGAATTTTACAAATTGCCGATGAAATTATTTTATTAGAAAAAGGACAAATTAAACAGATTGGCCAAAAAGAAAAAATGTTAAGTCTTTTATTTGAAGAGCAAAATTGTTGTCGGAAAGAAGGTGGATGTTGTGAACGAGACAGATAAAAATTTGTTAAAAGAAATTAGTGAGGAAACTTCAAAAGCGCCGGATGCTTATAATATTCGGAAAAATGGGAAGAGTGTTGATCGGAAAACCAATCCATTTATTGATATTGTTCCAAAAGAAGACAATAAAGGAATTGATGTGTACGTTAAAGAAAATACTCTTTTAGGTATTGTTCATATTCCGGTTATTTTAACAGAAAGTGGACTTAAAGATGTCGTTTACAATGATTTTCATATTGGAAAAAATTCTAATGTCATTATTCTTGCAGGATGTGGTGTTCATAATGATGAGCATAACGATACAGAACATGATGGTATTCATAGATTTTATTTAGAAGAAAATGCCAAGGTAAAATATGTAGAAAAACACTATGGAGAAGGTAATGGTAAGAAAATCTTAAATCCTGTAACGGAAATATTTATGAAAAAAGGCTCAAGTATGACGATGGATACAACTCAAATAAAAGGAGTGGACGATACACTAAGAGAAACAAAAGCTGTATTGGAAGAAAATGCTACCTTAGTTATCAATGAAAAAATTTTAACGAATGAAACTCAAAATGCTAAGACCGTTTTTGAAATAGAATTAAATGGGAAAAATGCGAGCACTCATGTTACGTCAAGAAGTGTGGCTACGGAAAACTCTTCTCAAGAATTTGTTTCTAATATTGTAGGAAATGCAGAGTGTTACGCTCATGTAGAATGTGATGCGATTATAAAAGATAAAGGTCTTGTTAAAGCTATTCCAGAAATTTATGCAAAAAATCCAGATGCGAATTTAGTTCATGAAGCGGCCATTGGAAAAATTGCTGGCGAACAACTCATGAAATTAATGAGTTTAGGTTTATCATTAAAAGAAGCAGAAGATGTAATTATTCAAGGATTTTTAAAATAGGGAGAGAATTTATGAGTAAACTTGTGTTAGTGAGACATGGCGAGAGTATTTGGAATTTAGAAAATCGTTTTACTGGTTGGACAGATGTTTCTTTATCCCAAAAAGGAATCAAAGAGGCTAAAGATGCTGGAAAACTTTTAGGACAAAAACACTATGTTTTTGATATCGCTTTTACTTCTTTATTGTGTCGAGCAAATAAAACTTTGGAATTTATTTTAGCTGAAATGAATTTGGATATTCCGGTTGTTAAAACATATAAGTTAAATGAGCGACATTATGGGGCTTTACAAGGGTTAAATAAAAAAGATACCGCTTTAAAATATGGTGAAGAACAAGTTCATATTTGGAGACGTAGTTATAATATTCGGCCTCCATTACTTTCTTTAGATGATCCTAGAGCTCCCAAAAATGATCCTTTATATAAAGATATGGAAGAAAAAGATTTGCCTTTAGGAGAAAGCTTAGAAGATACAGTTCATCGAGTTATTCCTTTTTATGAAAGTGATATTGTTCCTTATTTAAAAGACAATAAGAACGTTTTGATTGTTGCCCATGGGAATAGTTTACGAGCTTTAATAAAATATTTAGAAAATTTGAATGAGTTAGAGATTGTTGATGTCGAAATTCCAACAGGTAAACCGTTATGTTATGAATTGGATGAGAATTTAAAAATTTTAAAAAAATATTATATAGGTGAGGGTAATGACTGAGGTACGAGAACCTGTAAAGAAAACAAGTATTGAAAAAAAAGAAAAGATTATTGAAAAAGGTTTTGAGCTTTTGTGTGAAAAAGGATTTCATAATGTAAGTTCTATTGATATCGCTCGGTATGCTGGAGTATCTACTGGCTGTATTTATCAATATTTTTCAGATAAAAAAGCGATTTTTGTGGAAGGAGCAAAACTTTATTTAAAAAATATTTGTTTTCCTTTATTAGAAGTTTTTGAAGAATATAAAGAAAAGGAAATTTCTGTAGAAAAATTTGTGTCTTTAGTATTAGAACGTTCTATTGAAAAACAAAATTTATCTCGCAATGCTCATCAAGAATTAATGAGTATGTGTTGCTTAGATGAAGAGATTCAAAATATTTTTAATCAAAATGAATTAGAAGTAACTAAAGAGATAGAAATCGTTTTACAAAAGAAGAATTTTTCTTTAAAAAATAGTAAAGAAAGAATGCATTTATTTATCCATATTGTGGATGATTATAGTCATGAAATGATTTATCATAAACACCCAGAGTATGATTATCATATAATGTATGAGGAAACAAAAAAGATTTTAATTCATTTACTTAAAGGAGATTTGTTATGAAAAAAGAAAAAAGTACAGAAAAAAACATATTAATTGCGTTTGTTCTTAATTTAGTTTTTTCTTTAATTGAAATTGCTGGTGGGTTATTTACGAATAGTGTAGCTATTCTATCCGATGCAATTCATGATTTTGGAGATGCATTTAGTATTGGTTTTTCTTATTTTTTAGAAAGAAAAAGTAAAAAGAAACCGGATGAAACTTATACATATGGATATTTACGGTATTCTGTATTAGGGGCATTTATTACGACAATTATTTTAACGATTGGTTCGATTGTTGTTTTAACCGGTGCTATTTTTCGAATTATTCATCCTGTGTCTTTACATTATGAAGGAATGATTTTGCTAGCTGTCCTTGGTATTGTTATTAATTTTCTTGCCGCTTATAAAACGAGAGAAGGAGATTCTTTAAATCAAAAAGCAGTTAATCTTCATATGTTAGAGGATGTATTGAATTGGGTAGTCGTTTTTATTGGGGCTATTGTGATGAAATTTACAGATATTACCTATATTGATTCTATTATGAGTATTGGTATTGCTCTTTTCTTATTAAAACAAGCTTTAGAAAACTTAAAAAATATTTTGAATTTGTTTTTGGCTAAAGTGCCTAGTAATCTTCATGTAGATGAAATAAAAAAAGAACTTTTAAAAATTCCCAAAGTAGAAAATGTTCATCATATTCATGTATGGAGTATGGATGGTGTTCATCATTATGCTACAATGCATGTAGTTGTTTCTGGAAAATATGATTTTGAATTAAAAAATACGATTAAGGATAAACTAAAAGAAATGGGAATTATGCATTCGACTTTAGAAATGGAAAATCGGGAAGAAGAATGTACGGAAAGTGAATGTGTGGTAGCTCCTGTAAATATTTCACATCAACACCATCATCATGAGTAGAAAGGAGTCTGTTATGAAAATTGTATTGCAAGTAAAAGGAATGGTTTGTGAAGGTTGTGAGAACCGAGTATGTAATTCTTTAAAACATATAAAAGGAGTAGAGGAAGTTGTTGCTTCTTTTAAAGAGGAAAAAGTAGAAATTTTTGTTAAGAAAAAAGATTTAGTAGAAGATATAAAAAAAAGAATTACGGATTTAGGATTTCAAGTAATTGGTGAAACTTATGAATAAAATCACCTTACAAGTAAGTGGAATGACTTGTAGTGCTTGTTCTTTAGGATTGGAACGATATTTGCAAAAACAAGAACATATAAAAGAAGTCGCGGTAAACTTAATTTTACAAACAGCAACGATTACGTATGAAAGTCCTTTAACGAAAAAAGATTTAATGTGTTTTGTTGAGGAAGCGGGGTTTACTTGTGAAAAAAGAAAAAATAAAACTTTGTCTTGGAAAACTTTTTTGCTTTTTTTGTTACTAGGATTTCTTTTAATGTATGTATCTATGGGTCCGATGTTTCATTTACCTATTCCGGATTTTTTGCATAAAGAGATTTCTCCGATTCATTATGCTTGGTTTTTACTTTTGGGTACTATTCCTTTTCTTTTTTATGGAATAGATATTTTAAAAAGTGGTATTAAAAATTTTCTTCATAAAACTAGTAATATGGATACTTTAATTACTTTTGGAGTGTTTGTGAATTTTTGCTATAGTATGTATGAATTTATTTTAGTATTAATGGGAAATTTTGATGCGGTTCATTCTTTATATTTTGAGTCGTCTGCTTTTATTTTGCTTTTTGTAAAATTAGGAAGATTGATAGATCGAGATAATAAGACTAAAGCTGTAGATACTATTCAAAATTTAATTACGATTACTCCTAAAACGGGAACAATTCTTAAAGAGGATAAAGAAGTTCAAGTTCCGATTCATGAAGTATGTGTTCATGATAAAGTTTTTGTTAAGCCTGGAGAAGTCTTTCCAGTTGATGGCATTGTTATTGAGGGAAAGTCTCATGTGGATGAATCTTTGCTTACTGGAGAATCTTTACCTGTTTTAAAAAAAGAAAAATCTGAAGTATTTGCTGGAAGTATTAATTATGAAGGAACCATTATTTATGAAGCTTTAAAAGTTGGCAAGGATTCGATGATTAGTCATATAACGAAGTTAGTGATGTCTTCTTTAGAGAAAAAATCTTCTATTGAAAAGACGGCAGATAAAATGAGTCGTTATTTTGTTCCTTTTATTCTTGGAGTTTCTTTTTGGTTTTTTCTTCTTCATTTCTTTCTTCATGATTTTGCTACGGCCATAAACTATTTTGTAACTACTTTAGTCGTGGCTTGTCCTTGTGCTCTTGGCCTTGCGACTCCACTTGCTATGGTTGTTTCTGTAGGCACATTATCGAAAAAAGGAATTTTAGTAAAAAACAGTGATGCTATTGAAAATTTAAGTAAAATAGAAAATATTCTTTTGGATAAAACAGGTACATTGACAACAGGAAAAATTTCGGTAGTTCATGAACATTATATAGACAAGAATGTTCCTCTTTATTTAAGTAGCTTAGAAAAAAATTCTACGCATCCACTTGCTATAGCTATCACTAAAAAGTATTCAGATTTTGTGAAAGTAAAAGATTTTAAAAATCATTCTGGTTTGGGGATTGAAGGAAAAATTGATAACCAAATTTATTATGCTGGTTCTGCTTCTTTTTTAGAAAAATTTTCTTTAGAAAATCCTTATCAAAAAGAAGAGAAGGAGTATACCCAAAAAGGATATATGATTGTTTATTTGTTTACGAAAAAAGAAGTTTTAGGATTATTTGCTTTACGAGATGAAATTAAAAAAGATATGGTAGATATTATTAAAGAACTGCAAAAAGATTATCAAGTTTCCATGGTAACTGGAGATAATGAAGTTTCAGCTCGTGTCATCGCATCTCTACTTGGTATTTTCAATGTTTATGCAGGTGTTTCTCCGGAAGATAAGAAAAGAATTGCTGAAGAAACATCTCCTTCTTTAATGATGGGAGATGGGATTAATGATGCTCCAGCTTTAAAAGCAGCGACGATTGGTGTAAGTGTTTATGGTGGTTCAGATGTCAGTGCTGATTCATCTGATATTGTCTTTTTAAAAGAGGATCTTTCATTAATTCCTTATTTATTTAAAGTAGGAAAGAAAACAATGAAAATTATTCGGGAGAATCTTTTTTGGGCTTTCTTTTATAACGTCATTATGATTCCTTTAGCCAGCGGATTTTTGCCGATTACTCTAAATCCCATGATTGCTAGTTTGGCTATGACTTTTAGTAGTATTACGGTTGCTTTAAATAGCTTGCGATTAAAGAAAATATCAAATTAGGCAGAGTGTTTTTTTGGCACTTTGCTTTTTTTTCATTTGTATGATATTCTTGATTTGATAGGAGTTTATATGAGAAAGATAGTTTTATTTTTATGTTGTATCTTGTTTTTTTGTGTATGCTTTGCTATAATTCGAGAGAAACATGTACGTGTTGAAGAATTTTTTTGTGATGAAGACCCTATAGTGTTGAATTTAGAGGAACGAAATGTATATTTTTATTGTATAGATGATCAATTTACTGTAAATGTATCTGGAAAAGTAATTCCTATAAAAGAATTTTTATTATCTAATGATGATGCTTTTTCTTTGATAGAAGAAAATTTGCAAAGAGAAGAAGGTCCTTCAGACGGTGGGACGCAAATATATAAGAGCATAAAAGGTTCCGAATTTAGTTCTAAAGAGTTTACTTATATTCGTTGTAATCGTTTAGATGGAAGCAACATAAATTTATATTGGACCTATAGAACTAACTTGTCAGAATAATTTTTGTGAATAATTTTTTGGAGGATCTATTTGGATTTCAAAATGAAACTGCAGAGAATTCCGCAGAGCTCTGCAGAAAATTCTGCAGA
>CALVPL010000005.1 GCA_944351315.1 uncultured Bacilli bacterium
ATTATTTTCCCATAAGAGTTAAAGAAGTGTCTATCGGCACTCTTTTTTTCATATTTTTTTCATATTGTGCTATAATACGAGTAATGGAGGGTTTTATGAAACTTTTTAAACAAAGCGATAAGCTAAACATGGAAGAAGTAAATGAAGTAGTAAGCTTATCCAAAAGAATTTTGCATTTATTATACATCGCTATGGTAATCGCGACAATTTTAATTGTTACCATAATTGTTCGAGAATGGGGTATTTTGAATTTTCTATTGAATATCCTAGGAGTTTTGGCACCGTTTTTTCTAGGCTTTATACTAGCCTGGCTAATGAATCCTTTAGTTACAAGAATGGAAAAGAAAAAAATCCCACGAGTTGTTGGAACCTTTATAGTATATGCGGCTTTTCTTTTAATTCTTTTACTATTTATTCGTTTTTTAATTCCAGTTATTTATGAACAATTACAAGTTTTAATTAGTAATTTGCCATCAATCTTTAAAGAATTAGAAACCTTTATTGATAGTATTTTTTCAAAATTTGGCGATATTCAAGGTTTTGATTTACAAGGAATAAAAGATTCTATATTGGGAACAGTAACAACATATTTAAATAATTTTATGACTTCAGCTCCAACATTCATCATGAATTTTGCAGGCGGATTATTCTCAAGTATGGTAACGATTTGTTTTGGATTAGTAATTGGAGTATATATGCTCATTGATTTTGATTCTATCAATGGTCATCTATTACAATTATTACCAAAGAAAAATCGTTTTGAAGCATCTTTATTAATTACCAATATCTCAACAGAAGTTCGTAAAAGTGTCAATGGAACTTTATTGGTTGCCACGATGGTATTTATAAGTGATAGTATAGGCTTTTGGATCGCCGGCTTACAAGCTCCTATTTTGTTTGGATTGTTATGTGGGATTACCGATTTAATTCCATATATCGGACCTTATATTGGAGGAGCAATAGCAGTAGTTATTGGATTTGCTCAAAGTCCATTAGTAGGTTTTTTAACTTTAATTGTAGCTATTATAGTCCAATTAATTGAAAATAATATTTTCCAACCAATTATTATGAGTAAAACAATGAAACTTCATCCAGTTACCATCATTGTAGGATTATTAATATTTGAACATTTCTTCGGTATTATTGGAATGATTTTAGCAACACCTTGTATTGCTCTTGGCAAAGTAGTTTGGAAATTCTTTAAAGAAAAATACAATTTATTTTATGATAACGATACCGTTGAAATTAAGCTGAAAAAAATGGATTGAAAAATCTATTTTTTTTTGGTAAGATAAAATTGAATTTGTCAGGGAATTAGAAAGAATATTTCAAGTATTTTTATAGAAAGTAGATGAGGATGGAAATTCTACAAAAGAAAAAAATATTTAGGCTGTCTAAGGAGATGAATCGGGGATCACCTCGTTAACAAAAAAAGTGAAAGTAAGGATGGTACCGTCTAAAATAGACTCCTTTTGGTATGATCCTTTTTTATTTGGAAAGGAAAGTGTATGAAAGTAATCTTAATTGCCGGGAAAGCAAGAAGTGGTAAAACAAAAGCGGCTCATATTTTAAAAGAAATTTTAGAAACCAAAAAAGAAAAAGTTGTAATTACTGAATATAGTAAATACATTAAACTATTTGCTAAAGATTTACTTGGATGGGATATGATAAGTGAACCAAAACCAAGAACCTTTTTACAAGACATGGGTGAGTATGTTAGAAAATTAAAAAAAGATACCTATTTCACCGAACGAATGAAAGAAGATTTAAGAATCTATGAACATTTTGTCGATGTCGTGATCATTAGTGATGTTCGAATGCCTAAAGAACTAGATGAACTATCTTCATTTCAGCCTTTAAAAATTCAAGTGGTAAATGACTTAGCCAGTTATGATTTAAATGAAGAACAAGCTCGTCATGAAACTGAACATGCCCTAGATCATTATCAGGATTTTGATTACATAATTAAAAACAAAACCGAAAAAGAAATGAAAGAAATACTAAAAGAGATTGTAAAGGAGAGAGAGTTATGAATTTAAAAGATCAATTTATTGAATATTTTGTAAGTAAAGGACACAAACAAATCCCAAGTGCACCAATTGTCCCAGAAAATGATCCTTCTGTTTTATTTAATACAGCAGGAATGCAACCATTAATTCCTTATTTAATGGGACAACCACATCCATACGGCAAAAGATTATGTGATTATCAAAAATGCGTTCGTTTAACTGATTTAGAAAGCATTGGCGATAAAACACATCATACTTTTTTTGAAATGCTTGGCAATTGGAGTTTAGGTGATTATTTTAAAAAAGAAAGTATTGGGTATAGTTTTGAATTTTTAACAAGCATTTTAAAAATTCCTGTAAATAAGTTAGCAGTAACAGTGTATGAAGGAGACGATAAAATCCCAAGAGATGAAGTATCAGCTTCTACTTGGGCTTCTCTTGGAATACCAAAAGAAAGAATTGCTTATTTAGGAAAAGAAGACAACTTTTGGATACCAGGAAATAAAGGACCATGTGGGTCAGATACAGAAATTTTTTACTGGCGAAGCGATGAAGAAGTTCCCGAAAAATTCCAACCAGAAGATGATCGATGGGTAGAAATTTGGAACAATGTGTTCATGGAATTCTATCAAGATGCAGAAGGAAATGTAACCGAATTAAAACAAAAAAATGTCGATACAGGTATGGGATTAGAACGAGTTGTAGCCGTATTAGAAAATGTAAACGATAATTATTTAACAAGTATTTGGAAAAATTTAAGAGAAAAATTAGAAACCATTAGTCATAAAACTTATGAAGGTAATGAAGAAGCGATGCGAATCCTTATGGATCATGTAAGAACAAGTGTCTTTATTGCCTCAGATCCAGCCGGCATAAAACCAAGTAATACCGATCAAGGATATATTTTAAGAAGATTAATTAGAAGAGCCATTCGTTATGCTAGAAAACTAGAAATGGATATTCATTCAAACTTTTTAGAAGAATTAGCTTTAGTAGTGATCGAAGAATATCAAGATTATTATCATGAATTAAAAGAAAATAAAGAAGTAGTTTTAGAAGTTTTAAAACAAGAACAAATAAAATTTAGTAGAACTTTAGAAAAAGGTTTAAAAGTATTTGAAAAAGTTGCTCAAAATTCGAATTATATTGATGGCGAGACAGCATTCCATTTATATGATACGTATGGCTTTCCAATTGAACTTACAAAAGAAGAAGCCACTTTAAGAAATATGCAAGTCGATGAAGAAGGATTTAAAATTCATTTTCAAAATCATCAAGAAAAATCAAGAACGGCATCTGCTGGAAAATTTAAAGGCGGTTTATCAGGCAATAGTGAAATTGAAACAAAATATCATACAGCAACTCATTTATTAAATGCTGCTTTAAAAAAGGTAATAGGCCCAAGTGTTCATCAGCTAGGAAGCAACATCACTGAAGAGCGTTTACGTTTTGATTTTCCATGTGATCATAAATTAACCGATGAAGAAAAACAAAAGGTTGAAGATTTAGTAAATGAATGGATTAAAGAAGCAATCCCGGTAACAAAAGAAATAATGAGCAAAGAAGAAGCGTTAAAGAGTGGGGCAGAATGTATGTTTATCGATAAATACCCAAATGAAGTAACTGTATATAAAATAGGTGATATTTCCAAAGAATTGTGTGGCGGACCTCATGTTAATAACACTAAAGAAATAGGCCATTTTAAAATAAAAAAAGAAGAATCTTCAAGTGCTGGTGTCAGAAGAATTAAAGGAATCATTGAATAAAAAATGATTCTTTTTT
>CALVPL010000006.1 GCA_944351315.1 uncultured Bacilli bacterium
TTTGATAAAAGAAGTAACCGAGGCTTCAATGGTTGATGCCGTTGACCTCGCTTACTATCGTCAAAGTGGTGAATTAAAAATTAACCGTGAAAAATTTGTTGAAAGCTTTATCAGAAGATTCGCTGAAAATGTAGCTTTAAACACTTATAAAATTGATTTTTATGCAATTTATGAATCTCCTCCAAAAGTGAGTGTGCGTGTTACAACTCAAACTTCTAGTTATACGATCGCATCCGATTCTACTTCATTTGATATCATTAATGAAGTCGATGCAATCCTAGAATTAGATGGCAACGTAACTGCTGGAGGAAGTTTCGATAATACAATCGATGGAAGTACTGGTAGTGGAGGATCTAGTTCAAATGGTTCAAACAATGGTGGATCTAACACTGGTGGTGGAAGTGGAGATTCTGGAACCGATTATGAAGAAGGAGAATATCCATTAGGTTCAGCTAACATGTCTGATTTAAGAGAAATTTTAGAAGAAAATGAAGACGATTTCTACAATACAGAATATATAGGAAATGGTACTCGATATACATTAACAGATTATAATGATTTTGTTGATAAAATGATCATGTATTATGCTGCAAAATACGACTATGATGAAGACGATTTCTTAAGAGGAGACGTTGAATATCTATGTGAAGATCTATATAACTCAGTTGATCATACTTTTATTAGACAAGACTAGTAATGAGGAGGAATAGAAATGGGAAATATACTAGTAAAAATCAAACGGTTTTTTCAAAATAAAAATACAGTAACAATCATATGTGTACTAGCAGGTATTTTAGTACTTTATGTCGGATACAATTGGCGAGTTAGCTCAGCCACACAACCTGTATCTATTCCTTATGCGAAACAAGTACTAGAGTCTAGACATACTATTACGAAAGATGATATTGGCTATATTGATGTTGCAAGTTCTGTTGTAGCTAAAATGCCAAATATAATTCGTAATGCCAATCAATTAATCGGGAAAGAAGTAACTTATGGAAATACCATTCAACAAAATAGTTTCTTCTTTCAAACCGATGTTGAAGATCCAGTAAAAAATGAAGAAAATGCATCAAAAATATTAGATATGGAAGATGGATATTCACCAATTACAATTGAAGTAGATTTCCATACAACTTATGGAAATGCTATGTATCCAGGAAACTATATCGATCTATGGTTTAGTGGTCAAGATGCAAGTAATCGTTTTATGTATGGAAAATTTATTCAGAGTATTAAAATCCTATCTGTAGATGATAGTAGTGGATATTCTGTATTTGAAACAGGAGCAGAAGCTAGAACGCCAAAATATTTAGTATTTGCTGTTCCAGATGAATTAAGAACTCTTATTAACAATGCAAGTGAAATAGGAGAATTAGTTCCAGTTCCAAGAAATAAATCTTATTCTTCAAACCCAGGAGAAACAAAAATAGCAAGTACATATCTTCAAAATTATATTTTATCTCAAACAGCTATAATAAATGATAATAATAACAACAATAACAATAATCAAGTTATAGAAGGTGAGGAATAAGATGAATAGTTTTTTAACAAAATTCAAACGTTTTATAAGCAATAAAAATACAGTTACTATCCTTTGTGTAGTCGTTGGTTTAGTAGTTTTATATATAGGATATAATTATCGTGTTGAATCAAAAATCAATCCTCGAACTGTTCCTTATGCAAAAGTGGATTTAGAAGCACGTCATATAATTACAGCTGAAGACATTGGATATATGGAAGTAAATAGCGATGTTTTAAGTAGAGCAACAAACCTAATTACCGATCGTAATGAGTTAATCGGAAAAGAAGTAACTTATGGAAATAACATTCCTAAAAATGGTTTGTTTTATGAAGGAGACGTTACAGATCCTTCCTTATCTCCAGATTATGTGTTAAACGATATTAAAGATGGATATACAGTTTTTTCATTATCTGTGGATTCAGCAAGTACCTATGGAAACTCAATCCATAAAAACGATTACATCGATTTATGGTTTAAAGGAACAGACGATACGAACAAGATTATTTATGCAAATCTTGTCGAAAGTATTCAAGTTCTAGATGTTCGAGATAATGAAGCAGCATCGCTAGAAACTTCTGGTGGAACAACACCAAGTGAACTATTATTTGCTGTACCAGATGAACTTTATAGTTTATTAGTAAAAGCTCAAGCAATAGGTGAATTGGAAGCCGTACCGCGTAACAAATCTTATACAGCCAATCCTGGTGAAACAAAAGTTGCAAGTGAAACAGTTAAAAATTTCATTTTAACAAAATCTGCAACAATACCAGAAGATACAATAACTTCAGATGATCCAACTGAAGAAGACAATCAAGATCAAGAACAATAAATGATAGAAGGGATGACTATTCATGAATGATGCTATATTTTCTCAATTAGATTTTGGGCCCTTAGATGAATTTTTAAAGGAAGACAATATTACCGATATTTCTTATAGTAACGGCGGTCAAGTTTGGTTAAAATCCTTAGATAAAGGTGTTTATCAAGCAAACCGCCCAGAAATCAATAATGCTTTAATGGAAAAACTTGCTTTCCAATGTGCCAATGTTATGGGAAAAACATTTAATATGGCTCATCCATTTCTAGATGCTGAAAGTGCTGAATTACGTTTAAACTTTATCCATGAATCGATTGCTACGAATGGAATCGCTTGTGTTATTCGTAAAACACCAGCCAAAATTCGTTTAAATAGGGAAAAGTTAATTAATGAAAAATATGTATCGGAAGATCTATTAAATTTTTTATTAAAATGTGTTGAAGGACATGCCAATATTATTGTAAGTGGAGAAACGGGTTCAGGTAAAACCGAGCTAGTAAAATATCTAGCTTCTCATACAAAAGAAAATGAAAAAATTATTACCATTGAAGATACTCTAGAACTTCACTTAGATCGCATCTTCCCACATCGCGATATTGTAGCAATGAAAACAAATAACATTGCAAGCTACTCTGATGTATTGGTAACTTGTATGCGACAAAATCCTATTTGGATCTTATTATCTGAGGTTCGTAGTGCTGAGGCAGTTATGGCTGTCCGTAACTCAATTTCTTCTGGACACCACATTCTTTCAACCATTCACTCCGATAAAGCAAGTTTAATTCCA
The DNA here is from genome assembly GCA_944351315.1 of uncultured Bacilli bacterium. Classification (GTDB taxonomy): domain Bacteria; phylum Bacillota_I; class Bacilli_A; order RF39; family UBA660; genus Ventrenecus. The sequence continues at coordinate 3,130 of CALVPL010000006.1, forward strand.
ATGCGTATGTTTGCTCTTATTGAAAGTAATATTGATGTTGAACAATTCGTTACAACCATTCACCGATATGTTCAAATAGGTATTTACGTCAAAGGGTACATGAGTAAAGAATTAGGTCGTTTTCAACGTGAGATTTTAGAAGTATGTGAGTTTTATGTCGACGATAATAACAAACCGCAAGTAAATACCATTTACAAAAAGACCTTAACTGGCGAAATTACTATGAACAATCCAACAAAATATTTAAGAGATTATCTTGGAATCAGTGGTATCGTATTAGAAGATGATATTTTCCATTTAGAAACAAACCAACAAGAAAAAGAAATGCCTAAATTAAATGATACGATTGAAACATTATAAAAGAAAGAAGGGTTTGAAATGATTGAATTGATAATATTGATTGGTTTAGCCGTTTTCGCTTTAACTTATCGATTTAATAATGGAGAAAATATTTATAGGTTTCTCGTAACTCAGGCAAGTTCAGTATATGATAAATATGCTCCTTATAGCTTTAAAGAAGTACGAGCTAAAACGAAAGAGTTAGGCCAAGAATATACACCAAGACAATACATGACTCAAGTGATTATATTTGCTGTCGTATCATTTGGAATTACCTATTTATATTTTTACAATATCATTGTTTCAATCATTTATTGTTTGATTGCCATCGCATTTATTCCTTACTTAGCTTATCTGCGATGCCAAAAAGTTTATAGTGAATTCATATTTGAACAAGTACAAATATATACGACAAATGTCATCATGGAATTTAATACAACTCAAAGTTTCGTAAAATCCTTAGAAGGTGTAAGAGATTCAGGAATTCTAGAAAATCCAGTTTTAGAAGACGTAAAAACAATGATTGATATGTCTTACCAAAATGGAACAATCGATGAATCTATTGAATTTTTTAATCATAAATATCCATATTATATGGTAAAAAATATGAATCAATTATTTTTACAAATTACTAAAGAAGGTGCAAAAGACTCTGGACAAGCTCTAGAAAATATGTCCATGGATATCGATGCTTTAGTAGAAGGAGTTTACCGTGATCAAATTGACCGAAAAGAATTCCATAGAAGATTCGTTACATTTGGATTAGCTTTATTTTTACTCGTTATGGCCATGCAATTTCTACTAGGAACAGACTCCTATATCGAACTTTTAGATATGTGGTATGTTCAACTTATTTTACATGCCATCATCATAATTAATAGCTTTTTCCTAGTTTCCGGTGAAAAATTCTATTATGAAGATGTGGGGGTGGAATAATGTATTGGGAGATTTTTATACTTGCGGCTGTATTATTATTTTTATTAAACTATACAGGAAAAATCAGTGCAAATCGTTTTGTTTCAGATAATGAAGTATATTTTAGAAGACTAAAAGAAAGTGATTGGGATTTCTATGTCAAAGCAAAATATGGCGATACTCAAAATCCAGATTTTCTCTTTAATAAAAGAATTAAAAACGGTTTAATAACAATTTTTGTTGTTTTATGTTTCCTAATTTCTAATCTATCTTATATAACTATTTTATTTAGTTTATTAGCAGGATATCTAGTATTTAAAATGGATTATTCAAGCATTAAAAAATATTATAAAAGACATTTAAATGAAATAGATGCCATGTTACCACATTATTTAAAGAGTTTGGAAATCCTAATTCAACACTACACAGTTCCAGTAGCCCTTGGAAAATCTATTGATGATGCTCCACCAATTTTTAAAGAAGGTTTACAAGAACTTATCAATCAAATCAATCAAGGTGATGATACAATCCAACCATACATGCAATTTGCTAAAACCTATCCCGTAAGAGATTCAATGCGAATGATGCGTCTTTTATATCGTCTATCTTTAGGACGACAAGAACACAAACAAGAACAATTGTTAACTTTTTCAAGAACAATTTCCAATTTACAACAAAAAGCTCGTGAATTAAAATACAAACAACGTCTAGAAAAAATGGAAAGCAAAACTATGAAAATGTTAATTACCACCGGTTTAGGAGTAATGGTGTTATTGATATTTGCAGTTTTAATGTTAATGAATATGTAATTTAATTGATATTTTTCCAAAAAAAAGTTATAATAATAAAAGAGTAGGAGGTTTATGATATATGAAGGAAGCAACAGGTGAATTAAATATGACAGTTGTAACTGTAGTAGCAATTGCTGCAGTAGCTGCATTCTTTTATGCCTTTATTTGGCCTGGTATTCAAGAATCCATTGAAAGAAGTACTTATTGTGCAACCGCTTCATGTGGAGAATGTAAAGATTCTACAAATGGTAAACAAAAATGTCAATGTGAATATACAGACAAAAATGGCGAAGTAAAACAAATTGAATGTGAATTCCAATATACTGAAGGAAACGCATAATAGAAAGGAAAAGAAATGAAAGAAGCTACAGGAGAATTAAATGCTACCGTATTTGTAGTAATAGCCGTAGCTTCTCTTGTAGTTTTTTTCTATACAACTATTTGGCCAGCAATTCGTAATAATTTAAATGAAAATACCGCATGTAGTCGAGCTATTTGTGCAAAAACTCCAAATGCAGATGGCAGAACAGTCGATTGTTATGTCATGGAAAATGGACAAAGATCAGAGACCTTTACCTGTGTTTGGAAAGGCTAATAGGAGGTTGGTAGAGTATGAGAGAAGCCATAGGCGGAACCTGGCTATTCCAAATAGTAATCGTATTTATTTTACTATTTACAGGTTTTATGTGCCTTACAATTAATCGCTCTAAAGCGTTTAATGTAAAAGATCAAATCATTCAAACAATTCAAAATTATAACGGTATCAACGTCCAAGATGGTTACGACGAGTATAATTCGGATGCTTTTTCCGAAATTGTTGGTTATATAAAAGAAAATTCTTTTCGAACTACCGGAAGATCTCCAGGTGATGAAATAATTAATGGTGAAAATGTCTCTTACGAATGTTACGATCGTAATGGAAAATTATTACCCAAAAATAGTGATTTAGCTGTATTTTGCATAGCTCCCATAGATATTAGTACAGAAGCTTGTTCAGGTCCAGATTGTTTTAATGAATTACCTAAAATGACTTATTATCGTGTCGTAGTATTTTATCAACTTGATTTACCAGTATTCGGCGATTTATTTAATTTTAAAGTTGTCGGAGACACGAAAACTTTATATGGAGATCCATTATGAGACAAGCGATAGGAACGACCTGGATATTACAATTAGTAATCATTTTCATGCTAATATTTGTAGCTTTTTTAGCTTTATCCATAAATTATACGAAAGCATTTAAAATAAAAAACGACGTCGTTACAATGATCGAAAAATACGAAGGAGTTAGCGATGGCGAAGATGGAAGTGTTTCCATTATAAACAACTATTTACGGTACAACAACTATACCGTAATGGGATCTTGTGAAACTGGCGATTACGGAGTTCAAAATTTAGATGATCCAGTTTTACGACCTGTTCAAGCTGGTGAAAAATATTTCTATTGTGTTAGAAAAATCTCAACAAGTACCGATGCTCTAGAAGATCGAGCAAAATATAATGTAAGATTATTTTTTAAATTTAGTCTTCCAGTAATCGGCAACATCTTTACGTTTCAAGTAGAAGGAACGACAATTAATTTGACACATCCTGTTAATGACATACCAGAAGTTTACGAAGGATAGGAGGAAAAAAATGAATGTTAAAATTGTAAATAAATATGCATCATTGATTAGTAATTTAAATATTGATTTCATTAAAAGTGTCGAAGGAGAATTTACTCCCGAAGAAATTATTATGCAGTTTTCCAATTTTTTCTTCAATAAAATGATTCTTGATATTACAGCTATAAAAAACTATGAAGATATTACAAAAATTCAAGAATTATCCGTGAATATGGATATGAGTAAAGTAATTCTTTTATTAGACGATTCTGAAATTGTCAACAGCCCAAGATATCTATCTCAATTAGTTTCAATGGGAATATATAATTTTACAAGAAATGTCGATGCAATTGAATTTTTAATTCAAAATCCTAATTCCTATAAAGATGTCGCTCAATATCATCAATTAAATAATGTAATGGTAGCCGATACTCCAATGGGTGATGCTAGTAGTTCTGGCGAAAAAAATGTAGCTCCAACCGTTATTTATGAAGAGAGAAATTTAAGAGTTATTGGTATTAAAAATGTTACAGAACATGCTGGAAGTACAACTTTAACATACTTATTAAAAAAACAATTAGAAAAAAAATACAAAGTGCTTGCTGTTGAAGTGGATGATAATGATTTTGTCTTCTTCAATGATAAAACACTTAGACACACCAATCATTTAGAATTACAAAATTTCATTGCTAAAAACTATAATTTAGATGTAATTTTAGTGGATTTAAATGATAAAGGTGCCGAGTCATCTTGTACTGAAGTTTTATATTTAATTGAACCTGGTTTAATTAAATTAAATAAATTAATTCGTAAAGATCGCAATATTTTTGAAAAATTAAAAGGGAAAAAAATCCTTTTAAATCGAAGTGTTTTAAATAATTCAGATATTGCCGATTTTGAATACGAATCAAGAAGTAAAATATACTTTAATATTCCTTATGTTGATGATAAATTAGATAATAATGCAATTTTAAATGATTTATTAATCAAAATGGGATTTGCCAGATTAGATGATGACAACTCAGAAAAAGGTGGAAAACTCTTTAGTATATTTAAGTAACCAAATAAGGTTGCTTTTTTTTGTAAACATAATGTCAAAAAAGTAAAAAAGCCACTCACAAATTGCTCTGGGGGAGGGGTATTGTGATAAAATTATTATAAGGGATTATAGTAATTTTTTTAGTTTTAGGTTATAATAAAAAGAGAATGGGTGAGTCTATGAAAGAAAAAATTTTGAATTTAAAAGAAAATAAAAAAGCTATCATCTTACTTATTTTGATTTTGTTTATGGTATGTATAGGAATAAGTTATGCTTATTGGTTTTTAACACATATTCAAAGTGGATCAAATCAAGTAGTAACAGATTGCTTTGATATTGAATTTGTAGAAGAAACAGATGCGATTACTCTTTCGAAAGCTTATCCAATGACCGATCAAGAAGGAAGTAGTCTTACACCTTATACTTTTAAAATATCAAATAAATGTGCTGCCTATGTAAGTTATCAAATTAATTTAGAAATATTAAATACAACAACTTTAGATAGTCAGTATGTTAAAGGAATGCTTGATACAAATGCTAAAGTCTTAACTGAAAATGAAGTAGTAAAAACCACTTTAGAAAATGCGACAACCTCATACAAATTAGCTACAGAATATTTAGATAAAAATGAAGAAAGAACACATACATTTAGATTATGGATTGATGAAAGTGTTGGAATGGATGATCCAGTAAGTAATAAAACATTTGAAGGAAAAATTACTATTACAGCTTCCTACATCACAGATATGCCAACCGATTATGATCTTTGTGTAGAAAAATATGGAGAGGATAGTATCAATTGTAATATCATTGCTCAGTTAGATGATACTGGAAAATGTCCAGAAGTAAATGAAGATGGAACGGTAAAAGTGAGTGGTGCTGAAAGTACAAGCGGATATTTATGTAGTGCCCCAGATGATTATGGAACTAGTTATTACTACCGAGGAACTGTGGAAAACAACTGGGTAAAATTTGCTAATGCTTATTGGCGAATTCTAAGAATCAACGGCGATGATTCAATAAGAATGATCTATGCCGGAGATGCCAGTGTCATCGATGCCTTACCAAATAAAGAAGAAGTATTAAAAAATGGCTATGATGATAGTACAACAAAATATACTCAAATAGGAACAAGTCCTTTCAATTCATCTTATGATGATAATGCTTATGTGGGATATATGTATGGGACACCAAATTCGGGCACTTATAAAGAAACTCATACCAATGTCAACAATAGTACGGTAAAAGAGGTAGTAGATGAATGGTATGAAAGTCATATAAAAGATACGGAATATGAAAATTACATAAGTGATACTTTATTTTGCAATGACAGATCTTTTGATTACAACAATACAGGGACCGGAGCAGGAAAAAGTTATACGAATTATCGATGGCATTCTAATCATGATTATGTTTATTTAACTTGTGAGCAACAAAATGATCGCTTTACAGTAGAAGATGAAAAATTAGGCAACGGTGATTTGACATATCCTATTGGTTTAGTAACGAGTGATGAAATATATTTAGCCGGCGGATACACAAGCTATATAAATAAAAATTATTATCTATATAACGGAAATTATTATTGGACGTTGTCTCCAGATAGTTTTTTTACTAATGCATTTGTAAAGTATATGGGCTTTGATGGAATAGTGTATAGCAGTGCCAATGTTACTAATTCTCGCGGTGTCCGTCCAGTTATAAATTTAAAGCCAAATAGTCTAAATACTGGTGATGGCACGGCTTCTAATCCTTATCGCATTGAATAAAAAAAGAATTGACGAATCCAATATTTTATTTTACAATATATATATCTTCTTAAGAAAGAAACGAGTAAAAAAGAATTTTTATGAAAAGAGAAGGTTAAATTGCTGGAAATACCGCATAAAAAACTTTTTGAAAAACACTTCTTTATATACTTAAGAACGGGTTTACACTCGATAAAAGAAAATGAGTACCTAGGTAAAATAAGGTGGCACCGTGGGATTTATTCTCGCCCTTATGTTATCTAGGTTTTTATTTTTATAGAAAGGATTGATAATATGTTTTTAGATGAAGTTTTTGCAAAAGAAAAAGAATTAATTGGAAAAGAAATTCATGTTCATGGATGGATTAGAAATCATCGGCCTCAAAAAGAATTTGGTTTCATTGACTTTTCAGATGGAACTTGCTTTAAACACCTCCAAATTGTTTATGATAAAGAATTAGCCGATTTTGAACAAATCATTGCTTATAAAAACGGTTCTTCCGTTGAAGCTACAGGAGTTTTACAAAAAAGCGAAGGAAAAGGACAAGATGTAGAATTAAAAGCTTCAAAAATTACCCTTTTAGGCGATTGTCCAATCGATTATCCTTTACAACCTAAAAGACATTCAAATGAATTTTTAAGAAGCATTGCTTATTTGCGACCAAGAGTAAATTTATTTCAAGCAGTTTTTCGAATTCGTAGTTTAGCAGCTTTAGCAATTCATGAATATTTTGGCAAAAATGGCTTTGTTTATTTTCATGCTCCATTAATCACAGCCTCAGATTGCGAAGGAGCAGGTGAGATGTTTCAAGTTACAACATTGCCTTTAGATAAATTAAAAGGAGAAGTAGACTATAAAAAAGATTTTTTTGGTAAGAAAACTTCTTTAACAGTTTCAGGGCAATTACAAGCTGAAACATTCGCAACTGCCTTTTCTAAAACATACACCTTTGGACCAACATTCCGAGCAGAAAATTCCAATACAAAAGTTCATGCTTCTGAATTTTGGATGATTGAACCAGAGATGGCTTTCGTGGATATAAACGGCAATATGGATGTTATGGAAGGCATGCTAAAATATGTCGTTTCATACTGCTTAGAACATGCGAAAGATGAATTTAAATTCTTAGATCAATTCGTGGAAAAAGGATTAATTGAAAAACTAGAAAAATTAGTAAACAGCAAATTTACTCGCGTTACCCATGAAGAAGTTATTACCATTTTAAAACAAGCCGATGTAAAATGGGAATTCACACCAGAATATGGCGAAGATATAGCTAAAGAACATGAAAAATATATTACAGAATATTTTGATGGACCTGTATTTATTACCGATTGGCCAAAAGATATTAAAGCCTTCTATATGAAACAAAATGACGACGGGAAAACGGTCGCAGCAGTTGATCTAGAAGTGCCAGGTGCTGGTGAGTTAATGGGTGGAAGTGAACGTGAAGCAGATTATAATAAGCTTCTTAAAAGAATGCAAGAATTAAATATGGATGTATCTGAAATGGAATGGTATTTAAACTTGAGAAAATATGGAACTTGTGTTCATTCAGGATTTGGAATGGGATTTGAAAGACTTTTAATCTATTTAACAGGTGTAGATAATATTCGTGATGTAATTCCATATCCAAGAACTCCAGGAAACTGTGATTTTTAATGACTGAAGAAAATATTATAGAACTAGCAAGATGTTTGACCAGAATTTTTAAAATTTATAAACGACAACAAGACCCCATTGAAAAACAAAAATGGTTAGAAAATTTAAGAGCTTATAGTTTCACTTTTCAAAGTGCTTGTAACGAGTTTTACCACGAAGAAAAAAGAGCCGATGAATGGTTGAGATACGTTGGAAAAATAGAAAAAAATCGTAGATAAAATACGATTTTTTTTATAAATGAACTTTTGGATAAGGCTTACGTTCGTTTGTTAAACCAATCAAATAATCGACACTGACGTTGTAATATTTAGCTAAGATAGAAAGTTTATCAATAGGTATAGTACGGACACCGCGTTCATATCTAGAATATTGAACTTGACTAATCTTTAAGATTTTCGCAATATCTTTTTGTTGTAAATCTCGGTCTTTGCGGATCTCTCTTAATCTTTCTATATTCATAACATCACCAATTCTATTTTTTCATATAACCAAATTTTGATCTTGATTTTAATACCAGTTAGTTATATTGTATGGAAATTTTTGGAAAAAAATTGGATATTTGCCTAAAAATGAGTTTTTAAGCAGTAAGATAAAAAAACAATTCTTTTAAAAAAGCCAAAAACACTTTAACGACGAAATAAATCGATTTGAAGCACGAACTTAAAAAATCTTAAAAAATCTTATGGATTTTTTATAGATTTATTGATATAATTTAAAAAGAATAGAGGGTATAAATTATGTTTGGAAGAATTATTTTTATCAGCGAAAGTGTTGCACATATTGAAAATACTTTAAAAAATAATGAAACAATGGATTTAATGAATATCCACGTTATTTTTGAAGCACCAAATCAACGAATTTTAGGAGAAATTGCTGAAATCAATCCGGAAATAATCAAAATTCGTTTTTTAGGAGAATATTTAGACGGTAGATACGTAAATGGTGTAATTAGAAAACCATTATTATCTAGTAAAATAAGAATTATTAATGAACCAGAATTAAAAGAACTAATCGGCTCTAAATCGACAAAATCTTTCGAGTTAGGTCATAGTGCTATTTATAAAAATTATACAGTATATCCCCAAATAAATTCATTTTTTTCAAATCACTTCTTTATTTGTGGTAACTCTGGTGCTGGTAAAACTCACGGTATATCAAGAATTATTCAAAATGTTTTTGCCGATCCAACCATCTCAAACGAAAATGCTAATTTGTTTTTATTTGATGCCTATGGCGAATATAAAAATGCATTAAAGGGTATCAGTGCCTATAATCCAAATTATCAATATAAATTCATTACATCAAACATTCAAGAACCAGATGATGTTCCACTAGAAATTCCTGTCAGCTTATTAAAACTAGATGATATGGCCTTACTATTACAAGCGAGCAGTCATAGTCAACTCCCAATCATTGAAAGAACCATTCGTCTAGCTAAAATCTTTAGCCAAAATTCTGAAGAAAGCGAACGATATAAAAATCACTTGATTGCCAAAGCTCTATTAGCTATTTTATTTAGCAATCAAACTACAGCTCATAAAAAGAATGAAATATTCACAATCATTGAAGTATGTCATACAGAAGATTTCAACTTTGATTCCAGAATTGCCGGCCTGGGATACTCTAGAAGTTTCTCAGAATGTTTTGAAATTGATTCAAATGGAAATTTTGGAGAATCTGTTTTAATTACAGACTATATTTTAAAACATGTCGACGATGAATTAGAGGAAACAAAAGAACCAACCATCTATTCTTATTCTATGTTGGATTTTTCAAAAGCTTTAGAATTCACCTTAATTAGTGAAGGATTCCAAAACAATAGTAAAGTGTATGATGATGCTATTATGATAAAGGTACGTTTAGCAAGTATTTTAAATACCAAAGTGGGAACCTATTTTGTCAATAAAGGTTATGTAACTCCTGAAGATTTTGTCAAAAATTTAATTTTGAAAAACGGTAAAAAAGCTCAAATTATCAATATTAATCTAGAAGATGTCGACGATGTCTATGCTAAAGTTATTGTCAAAATCATTTGTCGTTTATTATTTGAATACACCAAAAGCTTAAAAAATCGTGCTTCAATGCCAATTCATATGATTCTAGAAGAGGCCCATAGATATATCCAAAAAGATAACGATACTTTCTTACTTGGATACAACATTTTTGACCGAATTGCTAAAGAAGGACGTAAATACGGAGCAATATTAGGAATTATTTCTCAACGACCAGTAGAAATAAGTGATACCGTTATTGCTCAAGTTTCCAATTTCTTAATCTTTAAAATGACCCATCCAAAAGATTTAAAATACATTGAAGAAATGTTGCCAAATATTTCTAGTGATGTTATCGAAAAACAAAAAACATTGCAACCTGGTAATTGTGTTGCCTTCGGAGGAGCCTTTAAAATTCCAATGATAGTCCATATGGATATGCCAGATCCACCTCCATATTCATCAAACTGTGATGTAAGTAGTTGTTGGACAAATCCTATAAATCCTTCAACTGCCAGCCAAAACGCGACTCCACAAATGAATATCCCTCCGATAAATACACCATCACCTCAAACTAGCTTAAGCTAGTTTTTTTTCATAAAGTATGTTATTATAATTTTATAAGGTGGTATTTTATGGATAATATAAAATTTGGAGAATTTGAAATTTCTAGAGATTTTTATAATCAACAAATTGCCAATTTTGCTGAAAGCTTTTCTTATACCAGTCTTTCTTGTGAACAAGCATTTAAAGAATTAAAAGACTGCGAAAATGAACTTCTAAAACTTTTTGACCAACAAGCAAAAGAATATTTTGATACTCTAGACGAAAACACAAAAAAACAAATTCTAGAAAAATTACGTTTTTTCACTGTATATTCCGCAAATTATACAGGGATAAAGTTAGATGATACATTAAATTTTAATTCTCAAGAATGGATAGATACTATTTTTTCAAAAAAGTTTTCGGAAATGAATGAATATCTTCCGTTAATTATTGTGTTTAATGAAAAAGAATTCGACGAAAGAGAAACGTATCGAAAAGTCATTAGTTTCTTTAGACTATATAATCTGAAGAAAGTCGCTTATCTTAAGGCTCAAAATATGAAAAAAAATCACATAGATGCATTTTATTATGCACTTGCCCTAGAAAAGCTAAATCCTCAAAGTATTATAGAATTAAATTCAGAAGTTACAAAAGATCAAGAAAATCATGAAATTGGTTTTAAAAAAGTCAACAATATTATTCAAGGAGCAACATTTTCTACAGCGGAAAAAGTGAATGTGCCTCAAGCAGTCGAACAACTTTTATATTCTTACCAAAACAATTTTGGCGAAACCTATAAAGATTTTTTAGAAGAAGGAATTTCTAACGAAGAGAAAAATGAAAGATTGTTAAATATATGTACACGAGAAGCCCGCTTTCATATCGAATTTGAAAGAATCCATCCATTCAGCGATGGAAACGGAAGAACTGGCAGAATTATTTTAAATAGAAATTTAATAAAACAAGGAATCACTCCTATTTTAATTACAACTGCTATGTATAATATATATACAAAATTTATAGAAGAAAGAGATTATAAAGGATTAGGTAATTTAATATATATAAGTGTATCACAAGAAATGGCAAGATGGGTATCAGAATTAAGAGCCTCTTACAAAATCGAAGCAGATTCAGTAGAAAAACTTCCGTTCTTAAAATAATGTCTAGGCTATGAATTTATCATAGCTTTTTTCTTTTGATTATAATATAATTTTATTTAAGAAAGTAAAAGGAGTTTGAGTATATGGGAACCGAAGAAGAACAAGCAAGATCTTTAAATGATTATCTTGCTTCTTCCTATGAAACATTAAAAATTTTAAAAAAGAGAAGAAGAAAAAGAATTTTTATAATTATTCTTGTAGGTATATTATTAATTTTTATATTTTTTTATAGTTCATTTAGTAATATATTTGTTGCTAAAAAGCCCTTGCGTTTTTATGAAGTAGAAATAAATAATAGCAAGGTAAGTGTCAGTGAAAAAATCAATAATACAACCATTATACCGGTGATTTTAGTAATACCAAATGGCAACCGAGGCATTTTTACTCCAAAAGATCTCGAAAAAGAAATACCAATTCCCGGAGAAACTTACTCATTTACAATAAAATCATCTACTTGTTTTCTTTCAGGAGAGGGAAAAAAAGTTCCAATTTCCTGCAATGAACATACGGCTTTAAAATACGAAAATAGCGACACTTCTTATCCAAGCATGCAAATTTTAAAATACGAATATGATGAAAATTATAAATATTCTTTAAGTACATATAATTTATCGCGTTCTTATTATAAAGGCGAGAATAATATCTATACAAGGCCCTATGAAGAATATTCCATAATTTATGATGCAAAATTTACCAATGATTTAACTCCATATATTACCCAAACAGGAGTTTATGTCATGAAAGTAAATTTTAAATATCCAAAAACAAAAGGCTCCATTTACTTCGGTGTTGTAAATGATGGTCAAAACATTTATCCTATATAAAAGTATCTACATAGTGTCAAATCCCTTGCATATTTTTCTATATTTGATATAATTAAAGTACCAAAGGTAAGTTAGTTACATAAAACCGACTATGGTGATATACGGGAGTCAGACCTCTACATGGTGTTGAAGACTAATCCATTAAGTGTATTAGGATCCTAAAGTGTAGACGAGATGCCCACCTGCGAGTAAGCGGGATTTTATCACACTCACTTACATTTGGTTTTTTCATGGGAGAAATTATGGAAGAAAGAATTATAGATTTAATTGGAAAAGAAAAATTTGCTAAAATTGAAAAAACAAAAATTTTATTGATTGGTTTAGGTGGAGTAGGCGGATACGCGTTTGAAGCCCTAGTAAGAAGCGGTTTTAAAAAGATCACGATTGCTGATTTTGATACATTTGAAAAAAGTAATATAAATCGTCAAATTTATGCAACGGAAGATTCATTAAATCAAAATAAGTGTATCGTAGCGAAAAAAAGAGCTTTAAAAATTAATCCAACTTGTCAAATTACAACTTTAACTGAAAAAATAATTCCTGAACAAATCACAAAAGAATTTTTAGCAGATTTTGATTACATTTTAGATGCTTGTGATGACGTTCCGGTAAAAGTAGCCTTAATAAAAGCATGTAAAACAAATGGAAAAAAACTTATTTCTTGCATGGGAACTGCAAATAGAACTCATCCGGAACTCTTAAGTATCACCACCCTTGAAAAAACAACAAACGATCCTTTAGCCAAAAAATTAAGAAATATCTTGAAAAACACCAACTACTTAAAAACAAAAGTAGTGTGGAGTAGTGAAGTTCCAGTAAAGCAAAAAAAATTAGGAACACTTTGTCCTGTTCCTATGAGTGCCGGCTCTCTATTAAGCTCGTATGTTTTAAATGAAATTTTAAAAGAAGAAAAATAGCTTCTTTTTTTATTTTATTAAGCGATTTTCCTGCCAAATTTGATAGAGTAGAGGAAATCTACGCATTTTCCTAATAATCATCGGTAAAATTTCTAAATTGTTTTTTCCTTCCACTGTATAGCACTTACTAAAGAGACTTGCTTCCTTTTTCGTTTTTATTAAAAGACGACCATAAGAAAAATTTCTAGAAGTAAAACTGCTGCCAGTCAAGAAAAAGTCTCCTAAAGTTCCCGCATAAATGGTTTCGTTAGAATAATCAAATATTTCATA
>CALVPL010000007.1 GCA_944351315.1 uncultured Bacilli bacterium
TAGCTGATAAGGAGATATTAAGATTGATTGCCAGTCAAGATGATCCTTTAAAAAAGGAGCAACTTCGTTTAGCTTGTGAAAATTCCTCTATTTTACGTGATAAGGTGGCTTTAAGATTCATTGCTAAACAAGATACTCTTAAAAAAATGAGAGAACTTCGATTTGCTTGTGAAAACCCCGATATATTAGCTAATAAAGAGGTATTACAATTAATTGCTAAACAAGATACAATAGAAAAAATGAGAGAAGTTCATTTGGCTTGTGAAAATCCTAATATTTTACCCCATAAAGAGGTTTTAAATTTAATTGCGAGTCAAGACGATCATTTGAAAATGGAGCAGCTTCGTTTGGCCTGTGAAAATCCAAGTATACTAAATGATAAAGAGATTTTAAATTTAATTGCCAGTCGAGACGATCATTGGAGAATGTTACAACTTCGTTTAGCTTGTGAAAATCCAAATATACTAGCTGATAAAGAGATTTTAAATTTAATTGCCAGTCAAGAAGATCTGGTGCGAATGAGAGTACTTCGTGTGGCCTGTGAAAATCCTAATATATTCGCTGATAAAGAAATTTTAAGATTGATTGCTAGTCAAGATAATTATTTAAAGATGGAACAAATTCGTTTAGCTTGTGAAGATACAGAGATTTTTTTGGATCGTGAGCTTTTATTATCAATAGCTAATGCAAGTACTTGGCGGAGCATGTGGCAGATGCGAGATCTTTATTATCAAAAGAAAGATTTAGCTTTAGTAAAACGAACTAATGAGTTATTAGAAAGCATTTTAGAAAATAGTGGAGAAGTAGATTTGAAGTTTTTAAAGCAAGAAACGGTAAAAGATCTTGAATATACTAGAGTATTAAAAAGAACAGATGAAGAGAAAAAGTAAATGGAAAAACATTTATTTTTTTTTGACAATTTTTTTAAAAATTATGTAAAGAATGAGGTATAAAAAAATATTGTGTGGTAAAATGAAAGAGTAGAATGGAGGGGAGAGAAAATTTGGCAAATCGAATTATTTTGAATGAAACTTCTTATTTTGGTTGGAATGCTAGAGAAAATTTAGTTCCAGAAATAAAAAAGCGTAAATTTCAAAATATTTTAGTTGTAACCGATGAGACCTTAATGAGTTGTGGTGTTACAAAAAAAGTTTTGGATTGCTTGGATGAAGCAAATATTTCTTATCACGTTTTTGATAAGGTTAAGCCTAATCCAACTATTAAAAATTGTCATGACGGAATTAAAGTATGTCAAGAAGTAAATGCCGATGCCATTGTCTGTGTTGGTGGCGGATCTGTCATTGATACAGCAAAATGTATTGGTATTGTTGTGGAAAATCCAGACTTTTATGATATTAATTCATTAGAAGGTACAGCAGATACGAAAAACAGAAGTTTACCGATTATTGCTTTACCAACTACAGCTGGAACGGCTGCGGAAGTAACGATTAATTATGTTATAACCGATGAAGAAAATGTTGTAAAACGAGTATGTGTTGATCCAAATGATATTCCTATTTTGGCAATTATTGATACAGAACTTATGGCTGGTATGCCTAGATTAACCGCGGCTGCCACTGGTTTGGATGCCTTAACTCATGCTATGGAAGGCTATATTACGAAAGCCCATTGGGAAATGACAGATATGTTCCATTTGAAAAGTATGAGTCTTACTTTTCAAAATTTGGAAAAAGCTGTAAATAAGGATCCTGAAGCAATGGATAAAATGGGACTTAGTGAGTATTTAGCTGGAATGGGATTTTCTAATGTTGGATTAGGAATTGTTCATTCATTGGCTCATCAACTTGGAGCAACCTACGATGTCGCTCACGGTGTTGCTTGTGCTTTATTCTTGCCATATGTTTTAAAATGGAATAGTGAAGTTTGTAAAGAAAGATTTCGCGATATGGCTATTGCATTTGGCTTAGATGTACAAGGCAAAAGTGATGACGAGTGTGTCGATATGGTAGTTGATGCTGTACGGGCGTTAGAAACTAAGTTAGGAGTGCCTCAGCGCTTAAGTGAAGTAAAAGCGAAAAAAGAAGATTTTGATACATTAGCATCCAAGGCTTTAGTAGACCCATGTACAGGCGGAAATCCAAGGGAAGTTACAAAAGAAGACATTTTAGCTTTATTAGAAGAAGCATATTAAAAAGGAGTGAAGAAGTAAAATGTTGAAAACAAAAGTTGGGTATAGTGAAAATGTAGATGCTTACCTTTCTGGTGTTGAAACAGCAAAAATGGCAAATGTAATTGAAAATCCACAAGTGGGATTATTCTTTACAAGCTGTGTTCAAGATCAACAAAAATTAATGGAAGGAGCAAAGAGCATTTTAGGCAATGTTCCAATTATTGGATGTACATCTTCAGCAGCAATTTGTACGCAAGATGGATATCTAAATAAAGAAACTGGGTATTCTGGAATGATGCTTTTTGGTGGCGATGTGGAAGTTGTTACTGCCGGAAGTGCTAAAACGGATGAATCACCTAGAGAAATTGGAAGACGTGTTGCTAAAGAAGCTATTCAAAAAGTAAAAGGAACGGATAAAGAACCAGATTTCTTCTTTATGAGTGCTTCTCCAGCAAATGAAGAAGACTACATGAAGGGAATTCAAGATGTTATTGGAAATATTCCTGTTTTTGGTGGAAGTGCTGCCGATAATACCGTTGAAGGTAAGTGGAGTATTTTAAATAACGGTGAAGCTTTTAGCGATGGTGTTGTTCTTGCAATTTTCTATACAGATGGAAAAATGCAAAATCTTTATACAGGAGCATATCATGAAACAGATAATGTCGGTGTCATTACAAAAATTAGTGGCGATCGTACTTTAGTTGAAATTGATCATGAACCTGCTTTAAAGAAATATGCAGAGTGGACAGGTAAGGATGTTGAATCTTTAAAAGGAAATAATTTACTTACTGAAACCATTTGTGCACCTTTAGGAGTAAAAGATCCAATTGGTAAAGTTACAGCTGTTCGTCATCCAATGTTTGGTAATGATGATTATTCAATGAATATTGGAGCAAATTTAGCTTTAAATACAGCCGTTATTCAATTATCAAATACACCAGAAGGTATTTTAAAAGCTAATGCTGAAACGATTCAATCTTTAAATGAGTTAATGAATAATGAAGAAAAATCTTATTTCTTAGTTCATTGTGGTGGACGTCGTTTAGGACTTGCTTTATCAAAAATTGAAGATCAAATTTATCCTGAAGTAAAAAAAGCTATTCCAGATAAAGAATTTTTAATGGTCTTTACATTTGGAGAGTATGGTACAGGAGATCACTCATCAAATACAGTTGGTGGCTTATCTTTATCTTATACAGGATTTGGAGATTAATCTATGGCAAAGAATTTAATCGGCAAGAATTGGTGTGATGCTTCAGATGGAAGAACAATCAATATTACCAATCCCGCAACGAATGAACTTATAGATACCGTTCCTGAAAGTAGTAATTTAGATTGTGATAAAGCGGTAGAAGCTGCTGTGGAAGGTCAAAAGGAATGGGCTAAAAAACCGATTCATGAACGTGCTAGTATTTTGATGAAGTTTGTGTCTTTAATTGAAGAACATAAGGATGAATTAGCTAAGTTGTTAAGTGATGAAACTGGAAAACCAATTAGTGAAGCGATTGGCGAGATTGCAAATGTAAGTATTGGTATTCCAGCATTTTGTGAAATGGCTAAACATGAATATGGAAAAGTTATTCCTTATGGTCAAGAAAAAGGACAAGAACGTACTTTACAATATACAGTACAAGCACCTTTAGGTGTTGTTGTTGCGGTTATCCCATTTAATTTTCCAAGTGATTTATTTTGTCAAAAAGTACCACCAGCTTTATTGATGGGAAATTCAGTTATCTTAAAACCTTCGGCTCATAATCCGTTAACATTAACTAAATATGTCGAATATTTATTAGAAGCTGGAGTTCCTGGTGGAGCGATCAACTTAATCAATGGAAGCGGTGGAGAAGCAGTTCAAGCGATGGCCGAGAATCCAAAGGTTGCTTTAGTTTCTTTAACAGGAAGTACTAAAGCCGGTGCTGAAACCATGGCTAAATGTGCAAAAAATATTACTCATGTTATGTTAGAACTTGGAGGAAATGATGCCTTTATTTTAGATAAAGATGGCGATGTGGATTTAGCTGTTGAAGAAACGGTTTGGGGTCGCCTTTATAATACAGGTCAAGTGTGCTGTGCTTCTAAACGTTTCTTAGTTCATAAAGACATTAAAGATGCATTTGTAACAAAATTAAAAGAGAGATTAGAACATATTCCAGTTCGGATGCCTAGTAATCCTGAAGCAAAAATTGGTTGCTTGATTAGCGAGGATGCAGCCAAAAAAGTGGAATCTCAAGTTAATGAGACTGTTTCTTTAGGAGCGAAAGTTGTATTTGGTGGCAGAAGAAAAGGAGCTTTCTATGAACCTACTATTTTAGTAGATGTTACAAAGAGTATGCCAGTGGCTAAAGACGAAGAAATTTTTGGACCAGTTATTCCAATTATCGAATTTGATACGATTGATGAAGCTATTAAAATTGCCAATCAATCTAGTTATGGATTATGTGGTTGTATTATTTCTAACAGTCAAAAAACTTGCCAATATGTTGCCGAAAGATTAGAATGTGGTGGGGTCATCATCAATGGTGCTTCCTTCTTTAGATCTTTTGAAATGCCATTTGGCGGTTGGAAACATTCTGGTATTGGCAATGAAGGAGTTATGACAACACTTCATGAAATGTCGCGAACTAAAACGGTTATTTTAAAAAATATTTTATAAAAAGTTGCTTTTAAAAAGCAGCTTTTTTTCTGTCAATATGACATTCTTTTTTTTGCATTTCTACATAGATTGTGTTATATTTTACTAGTAGTGATAGAGGGTATGCGTATGGATTGGTTAGGAATAAAAGAGTTTTTAAAAGATTCTTTAAAATTGATTGCTTTTTTATTTGTTTTACTATTTATTATGGTTTATGTTTTTTCAGTAACACAAGTTGTCGGTAGTTCGATGTCGCCGACGTTGCATGAGGATGAGGTTTTATTTTTAAATAAAGCTCAATATCGTTTTTTTGATATTAAACGAGGGGATATTGTTTCTTTAGAATATGCCGACACCAAATATTTGATTAAAAGAATAATTGGATTACCCGGAGAAAGTTTAGAAATAAAAGATAATCAAGTATATATAAATGGAAAAGTTTTGGAAGAAGAATATTTAGAAGAAGATCTAGTGTATTCAGATTTTTCTTTAGATGAGACAGGATATCAAACAATTCCTGAAAATATGTATTTTGTTTTAGGGGATAATCGAGAAGATTCTATGGATAGTCGGGAAATTGGTCTTGTTAGTAAAGAGCAAATTAAAGGCAAGATTTTTATGCGTTTTTGGCCTGTCAATAAAATAAAGCTTTTTTAAAGTAAAGGAACTGTCAATCCTTTCTTTTTTTTTACATAAAAAATAGTGTGTATTTGTCATTTTTTGCCGAATTTTGTTGCATTTTTGAATGTCAATGATATAATACAAGTGATGGAGGTTATGTTATGGATAAGAAAAAAGCTATTGTAATAGCAGTAGTATTATTTCTGTTAATAGGATTAGGTACTTTCGTATTTGCCAATCCTAGTGGTGAACGTCTAGACGGGGATAGTACGGATAATGTTACTGAATCAGAAGGTAACAATGAAGTAGACGACGGTAGTACGGATGGAAAGGAGGATAATGAAGAAGAAAACACCGATGAACAAACCGATGATAACGAATCTGATGATGATACCATTTCAGTAATCAATGATGGATCTGATAATTCTGGTAATGGAAATACTGGAAATGGTGGAAATGCTGGATCTAATAACAACAACAATCAAGGTGGATCTGGATCAACTGAAGACGATAATTCAGCATATTTAGCTGCTTTAGCTGCTTTAGAAAAAGCTGAAAAATCTTTTTTACAATCTGATTTAGATTATGCCAATAGTTTGATTGATGCATTAGAAAATAATAACAATAAAGCAGATTTGTCAAATAGAGCAGATATAGTTCAAAATGTTATTGATGTAGAAACTTTAGTAAAAAATTTACAGACAAAAGTAAATGAAGCTGAGAACATTAATAATATGAATGATGCGAGAAATTATCGCAACAATGAAGAAATCATTAATAAAGTAACCGAACTTGCAAATAGTACAAAAAAAGATGAACTTACTTCCATTTTAAATGATTTAAACAAGATTTTAGACGATATGACAGCACCTGGAATTCATGGTATTGATAATGGTGTTGTTACAGCAACTGATGTTTCTTTAACTGTAGATGAAAGTGATGTTAAAGTTTATATTAATGGTGAAGAAAAATCTTTAAGTGATTTGAATTTCACAGAAGAAGGCGATTATACAGTTAAAGTGGTAGATAAAGCCTTTAACGAAACAACGATTCAATTTGCAATTGATAAGACGGCTCCTAATGGTTATGATGTTGGTATCTTAAATGTTACACATTATAGAGAAGAAAATCCTAATTTAGGTTATGCTAAAGTTGATGATGAAATAAGAGTGATTGTTCATTTTAAAGAACAACTAGCAACTTTACCGACATTAAGTATTAATGGTGTTTCATTAGAAAATGAATTCTTCTATGCTGAAGACAGTTCTAATGTTACTAAGAACGATTATGTTTATATGGTTGATGTTAAATTAGACGCTGAATTTATTCAAAAAGTTTCTTTAGTAGATGGTGATATTAAATTTACTATTAGTGGTTATGCTGATGCTGTGGGCAATGTTGGGGTAGAACTTACTAATGACGATATTTTAGAAGATGCGAAGTATAACAATGTTGAATTTGATACAATTGCGGCTACTATGGATTATTCTACTTTGTATTTTGAAGAAACTGGTAAAGTGGCTTATGATGTTAATGGCTACAAAACTTATTATATGAAGAATGGTGATAGCGTTGTCTTTAGAATTGCTTTCCATGAAGAATTAAATGATGTGCCTACTGTTACTATTGGTGGTCAAAATGTTGAGATGACTAGTAAAGGTTTATTCCAAAATAACGATGGCGAAGACATTTATGTTTATGAAGGAACGTTTAAAATAGCTGAAGATGAAGCTACAATGACGGAAGGTATGTTAGAAATTAAATTATCTAATGTTGCTGATTTAGCGGGTAATGTGGCAACTGATGAAGCTGTTTTAAATCAAACACTAACAAGCAATAATAGAGTAATGGTATATGATAGGACACCAATTAAAAATACTCATTTCTATTTTATTAGTACTCACGAAGAAAATCGTAATGTAGTTGGCGATGGTCAATATATAATTGTTGAAGCTGCCTTTGATGAAGAATTTACTAGTGTTCCTAGATTAAAAATTGGTGAAGGTCAATATATTGATTTAGATGATTGTCATTGGACAACTGATTGGACTACAAACAAATTTGTTTGTCGAAACAGTTCTGTTCGTCTAGATAATTCATTAGCTAAATTAGAAAATGGTCAAGTTATTCCAGTTGAAATTACTAATATAGTTGATAGAGCTGGAAATGAAACCGTTTTAACAAATAATGATGTTACTTTTAATGATACATACAAAGAACTAGTATTTGATAGTAGAGCACCAGAAATGTTTAGCTTAGGTATTACTGGTTTTCTAGCTGAAAATGATGATGCTCACTATATTACCTATGGTAAAGGATTTAGAGTATTACTTTATGTAGATGAAGAATTAGCAACATATCCAAAATTAAAATTTGAAGGAAATGATAAAGAATATGTAGTTAATCCTGCGGATGATAATGATCCTTCTATTAATCGTTATTCATATTTTCTAGATGTTCCAGCTAGTGATGTTACTAAAGAAAACTTTAAAGAAGACGAAGTTAAATTTAAAATTTATGGATATAAAGATTTAGCTGGAAATGAAGGTGAATCATTAACAAATGATGACATTAATAGCGATATTTACGATAAAGTGATTATTGATAGTACCGCTCCTGATGCTGCATATTTATCTTATCGTGTCGATGGGGATGCTGCTGATGGCGTAGAAACTTATTATGCAACAAATGGTGATAAATTATATATTTCTACTGCTGTTAATGAAGAATTAGGAGCAAATCCAATTGCCACATTCACTGATAGCGAAGGAAAACAATTTACTAGTGAATTAGAATTTACTTTTATAAATAATATCGGTCAATATATTTATACATCTTATGTAGAAATTAATCCTGATTTAGATGTAGCTGACGGCGTTTTAAAAGTGGATGTTACGAATTTTAAAGATAAAGCTGGTAATAAATCAGAGGAAACATTTACTTCTTCGAAGGTAGTAATTGATCGTACTTTTGTTAAAGAAGTTCATTTATATGCTTTAAATCGTGATAAAGAAAACCATAAATTAATTCGTGATAATGAAAATTTATATTTAGAGTTAGTTTTTGATGAAGAAATTGTAACAAATCCAATTGTTAAGGTTGGAGATGGAAGTGAAGTTAGTATGGCTTGTTCTTGGCGTGATGAATCACAAGGATGGCCTGCTAGATTGTATAAATGCGATGCTACAATTACGATCGATGGTAAAAGCATGAATCTAACAACTAATCAAAATATTCCAATAACAATTAAAAATATTAAAGATGCGGCTGGAAACGAAACTGTTTTAACAGAAGCAAATTTAACAAATAATGATATTAAAGGTTATGGACAGGTGGTTTACGATATGACACCTCCTGTTCATGCCACTTTAGGTATTACTGGCTATGAAAATGAAAACTATGATACTCATTACATAACTTACGGCAAAGGTTTTCGCGTAGCACTTTATTTTAATGAAGAATTATCTGAAGTTCCAAAAGTAAAATTTGATAATTTTGATAAAGAATATACAGCTGTAGTAGGTGAAGATACAGATGCAAGTAAAAATATTTACTCATATATCATTGATATTCCGGCTGGTGATGTAAATGCGGAAAATTTTTCTGAAGGTGAAATAAAATTCCAAGTATATGGTTATAAAGATCTAGCTGGTAATGAAGGTGAAGTTTTAGATAATAAAGATATTAAGCATCCGACTCAAACAAAAGTAGTAATTGATAAAACTGCTTCTGCAGATAGATGGGTATATATTTTAAATTGGAATGATTCAAGTTATAGAACTTCTATAAGTGATGGGGAAACTTTATTGGTAGAAGCTACTTTTAATGAACCTTTACAAACAATGCCTACTTTAGAAATAGGTAATAGTAAATTTGTATTTACCGATGAAGAAAAACTTGGGGTAGAAGATCACTATGCTTATCGTGTTAAAGTTAATATTAATTCTTCGTTAGGATTAGAAGAAGGTAAAGAAATTCCATTTAAAATTACTAATATTGTTGATTTAGCTGGCAACAAAGCGGAATCTTTAGATAATAATGATGTTGTTCATCATAAAGATAAAGGTTATGGCCAAGTTGTTTATGAAAATCCGATTGTAAGTTTAACTTTCCATAATGCAACACATTATAAAGAAAATGAAGATTTAGGAAGTAATGTTTCTGTAACGGAAGCAAGTTATGGTGATACATTACGAGTATTTGTAAGAACTAGTCAAGATTTTGATTTAGTGTATAAACCTATTATTAATATAAATGGTTTTACTAAAGAACTTAATCTATCTAATATGTATAATGATGGTACTAAAGATTATGGGGCTGATATTAAAATCACGGATGAAATGAATTTGACTTTAGGTGAAGAAATTCCTTTTACAATTGAAAATATTTTATTAGAAAATGGCAATGCTCTTCCAAACTTAACTAATGAAGACATTACGTCTAATACTTTAAGCGGTGTTGTTTTAGTAGAAGAATAATTAAAATAAAAAATGTCAAAAAGTTTACAATTTGACATTTTTTTTATTTGTCTAGATTTTATTTATGCTAAACTATATGTAGGTGATAGAAGTGGCATATATTAAATTTAAAGAATTATCTAAATATTTTGATTTTAAAGAGGAGATTTCTCCATC
>CALVPL010000008.1 GCA_944351315.1 uncultured Bacilli bacterium
ATTTATATTGGACCTATAGAACTAACTTGTCAGAATAATTTTTGTGAATAATTTTTTGGAGGATCTATTTGGATTTCAAAATGAAACTGCAGAGAATTCCGCAGAGCTCTGCAGAAAATTCTGCAGAATTAAACAAAATTAATTGAGCTACTCATCTAGTGGCTATCCATTAGGAAAGATATGTGATAAGATTATAGAGAGGAGAGGAGTTTTTATGATTCAAGTTAAAAACGTAACGAAGAAATTTACAAAATGGAATGAAAAAAAACAAAAAGAAGAATTTTATGCAGATGAAAATATTTCGTTTGAAGCACATGATGGAGAGATTGTAGGTATTCTTGGACCCAATGGTGCTGGTAAAACGACTCTTTTAAGAATGATTGCTGGTATTTTAGAACCGACAAATGGCTCTATTTTGTTTGACGGTAAAAGTTATAAAACTGATGAAATCGATATTAAAATGGAGCTTGCTTATTTATCTGGAAATACAAAATTGTATGATACACTTACTACCTATGAACTATTAGATATGTGTTGTCGAATTTATAAAATGCCTAAGGAAGAGATTGATGAAAAAATTAAAGAGATTAGTCAAAAATTGCAATTGGATTCTTTTCTTTATCAAAAAATAGGGGATCTTTCAACAGGACAGACACAACGAGTAAATATTGCTAGGTGTTTTATTCACAATCCAAAATATTATGTGTTTGATGAAGCAACTACTGGATTAGATATTATCTCCAGTCAAATTATTTTAGATTTTATTAAAAAAGAAAAACAAAAAGGAAAGACTATTCTTTACTCAACTCATTATATGGAAGAAGCAGAAAATATTTGCGACCAAGTCATTATGATTCATAAAGGGCATATTTTACTTACTGGAACACCAAGTGAGATTAAAAAACAAACTAAGACAACAAATTTACGGGATGCTTTTTTTGCTTTAATAGGAGGTAGTGAAGATGAGAAGTAATTTATGGATTATTTTGAAAAAAGAATTGCGGGAACTTTTTCGAGACAAAAAATCTTTAGCAATGATGTTAATTATTCCAATTTTTATTCCATTTTTGATATTGATGATGTCTTTCTTGTTTGAAGCTCAGACAACAACTGATATTTCAGAATATAATAAAATAGGTTTTGCTTATGAGCTTACTGAAACTGAAAAACAATTGTTAAACAGTATGGAAATTGAAATTCATACAGGTAGCGAAAATGAAATGCGTGAAGCTTATGAAAATGATGAGATATATCTTTATGTAACTAAGAGTAATATGAATTATACGATTCATTCAAATAGTAGTGAGGCGAGTATGTATGCTTCCACTTTTATAGAAAGTTATTTTGAATCTTATAAGAATATTTTGCAACATGAATATTTAGCTAATGAAGGTATTGATGCGAATGAAGTATTAAATATTATTACTGTAACAGAAGAAACGACCGAAGAGGATTCTTATTTTGCCAATTATATAAAAAATTATGCTTTCCTATTTATTATTATGGCAATTACTGTTTCAGCCACTTATCCAGCAACAGACACGACTGCTGGTGAAAAAGAAAGAGGTACTTTAGAAACTTTACTTACTTTTCCAATGAAGAGTAAAGATATTATTTTAGGTAAGTTTTTTAGTGTATCTTTATCTTCTTTAATTACAGGTGTTTTAAGTTTTGTTTTAACTTATATTACTTTATTTATTTCTAAAGATTTATTTAGTATATATGAAAATGCCAATTTACTTTATTCATGGCAAGCTATTGTTCTTGGACTTTTGATTATTCTGGTTTATTCTTTCTTTATCAGTGGGCTTTGCATTGCTATTGCTAGTAAATCTAAAACTTTTAAAGAAGCTCAGAGTGCTTTAACTCCTTTAACTTTTATTTCTTTATTTCCAGGAATGATTGCTTTTATGATTAATATTACGACTAATAATCTTATTGCCTTGATTCCATTTTTGAATATGACCATGATTTTTACTGACATTAATAATGGAATTTATAATGTTGTGCAAATACTTATTATGTTTGGATCGAGTATTCTTTATATTACAATTGTTATGTATATTATTATTAAACAATATAAATCTGAAAAAGTATTATTTTAAAAAGTTCAATAAATATTTTAATAGCTCACCTATATTTCAATGTGTCAAAATTGTGTAAAAAAATCAATTCAGAATTTGCCTTGGGGGGGTGTGTGTTGTGATAAAATTACTATGAAGAATCATAGTAATTTTTTTTAGATTCGATACAATAAGATAAGAGGATCGGGTTATACTAAATAAAGAGGGATCATATGAAAAAGATATCGTTGGGCATTTTTATAATATTTGTTTTAGGAATTATTATAGGAAGTTTTAAACAACCTATAAATAATTTTGTACAATATGATGAAAATCTAACATTAGCTTTATACAATGAAAACGGCGAAAAAATTGATCAGATTCCTTCAAAAGATAGTGGATATACTTTAGATACTGAACTGAAAAGTCTAGTAGTACTTATGGAAGTGTTTCTTGGGATAGAGATTCTTGGGGACCTGTTGTGAAAGTGAATAATGAGGTGAATGGAAGAGTAGGATGTAATTTATATTTTCGAAAAGTTACTCCATATGATGAATGCGTTTATGATATGGAAGTGATAGTGTTCAATGTGAAATTTTAAAAGATTATTCTGATAGTGATTGTCCAGAAGTAAATGAAGATGGTACGATTTTAGTAAATAAATTAGAAGATGAGAATGGATATTTATGTAGTGCTTCAGATAATTACGGGATGAGTTATTACTACCGAGGAAATGTCGTTGATAATTATGTTTCATTTGCCGGATATTATTGGCGAATCCTAAGAATAAATGGTGATGGTTCGCTTCGACTTATTTATGATGGGACAAATATTCATAGCAATGGAGAAAAAAGTGAAGATCGGCAAATTGGGACGAGTCGTTATAATCAATATTGGAAAAATAATAATGT
>CALVPL010000009.1 GCA_944351315.1 uncultured Bacilli bacterium
TTACTGTTTCAATACCAACTAAAGAAAGTAAACTGCGAGCAAAAAAGCCATAAGCTACCCAATACAAAATTAAAGATAAAAAATAAAAAATTTTCATAATTAAATTCGCTTTTTTTAATTTAGAAAAAAACACTTTCATAAAA
Organism: uncultured Bacilli bacterium; assembly: GCA_944351315.1. GTDB lineage: Bacteria > Bacillota_I > Bacilli_A > RF39 > UBA660 > Ventrenecus. The sequence continues at coordinate 144 of CALVPL010000009.1, forward strand.
CACCCTTTCGTATTCAATATTTAATATCTAACTAAAATTATATAATAAAATAAGTAAATACTCAATATTTGATAGTTTATTTACAAAAAAAATTAAATAGAAATTTTGTTTTAAAATGAAAGTATGATATAATATTGTCGAATAAAAGGAGGCTAGGTTATGAAAGGTATAAAAAAAACAATTTCAATAACTATGTCTCTTTGCATACTTTTTTTATCTGTGATGGTTTTTGTTCCCGCAGCGAAAGCCGCAGTTCAAGGTACGATTACTGGAAATGAGGTACGTTTTCGATCTGCTCCGACAATAAATAGTACCATATACAAATATCTTTATATGGGAAATGTTGTAAGTATAAATTCTACTGATAAAATTGCTGGTGATGGTTGTTCAGATGGATGGTATAGTATCAATTATAATGGAACAAGTGGATATGTTTGTTCAAGTTATGTAGCATTAGCTTCTGAAAGCTATCCAGCATCTTATGGTCGTCCTTGGACAAGCCCTAAAAAAGCTATTATGGGAGGTGCGGATTTCATTGCTGGAAGTTATCTAGGAAATGGTCAAAACACGATTTATTTAAAAAAGTTTAATGTAAATCCTATAAGTCCATCCTATCCACATAATCACGAATATCAAGCAAATATAGCTGCTCCTATGAATGAAGCGGCTAGTAGCTATAAAAGTTATCGCGATAACGGCTTACTATCAAATCCATTACATTTTGCGATTCCAATTTATAATAACATGCCTGCTTATACCTCACATCCAGTAACAGGTATTGAGCAAGGAGGTACGAGTGTTGTAACCGATCAAGCCTTTGAAGATGAATTAAATAGACAAGGATTTGATGAAACTTATAAAAAATGGTTAAGAGAATTACACAATAAATATCCAAATTGGACTTTTGAATCTATTAAAACAAATTTGGATTTCAATTCAGCAGTAGCAGCCGAGAAAATAGTAGGGGCAGTCAGTAAAACTTGCAGTGCCTGCCTAGATCCAAATAATATTTATCCAGAGGTGGGATGGGGAACTCCGAATGATCAAACAATGGCATATTTCTTAGATCCACGAAATTTTTTAATGGAAGATAGTATATTAATGTTTGAAGATTTAAGTAACAATTCATATTATACAGAAGAAATGGTCAAAAATGTTTTAGCAGGAACTTTTATGACTGGTAATGATAATGTCGATGGCATACCTTATTCTAGTATGTTTATGGAAGCAGCAAGAACTTATAATGTTAGTCCAGTATATTTAGCATCACTTTCAAGACAAGAAGTAGGAGCAACGAAAGGACTTGTAACAAGTGGGGAACAATTTGAATATAAGGGAATTACTTATGTAGGATTTTATAATTTTTATAATATTGGAGCCTATAGTTCAGAAGAAAATCCAGCTAAAGCCGGTTTAGTATATGCTTCTGCTGGATCAGTTCCAAATAGTGATGGAGTATATGTCGGAAATATAGGAGAAGATGGATCTGTACCAGTTGGCCCTGGAGACGGTGAACCTGAAGTTCCAAATACAACACCTGTAGCAACCCATTTAGCAAATATGGGATTAAATCGAAAAGGAAGCTACATAACAAACTTAACATTAAACGCTACAGTTTCTTCATTAAAAAACAAAACAAATGGTTCAGAATTAACATTTAAAAATCCAAGTAGCAGTTTATTAGGAAATACTGAAAAAGTAACAACCGGTTCAACAATAACCTTTAGTACAGGAGAGACATATACAATTGTAATATATGGAGATCTTACGGGAGACGGAAATATAAATTCAGCAGATTTATTAAGAATGAGACAGTATTTATTAGGACAAGTAAATTTATCTGGAGCATACTTAGAATCCGCAAGATTGGTCAATGTATCTGGAAATATAAATTCAGCAGATTTATTAAGATTAAGACAATATTTATTAGGCCAGAAAGGAATTAATCAGGCATAGAAAGAGGTAAAATGAAAAACATTAAAAAAATATTTTTTGCAAACATTTGCTTTTTTACAGGTATACTTTTAGTATATGCGGCACCTTCTTATAGTTTTTATACAGGAGCAAGCTCTATCGAAGTAGGATCATCTGTTACAGCAACGATTCAATTAAAGAATGTAGCTTCATGGAATGTGAAAATTCAGAGTAGTGGATCTACAAGTGGATGTACGACATCATTTGCCGATGCAACATCAAATGCAGCTAATACAACGAAGTATCTTTCAGTAACATGTCGTTCCACAAGTACGGGAGTGATAGGATTTACTGTTACTGGCGATGCTACAAGTCAAGATGGAAGTACGACAAATATAAGTGCAACTAAAACAGTATCTGTAAAAGCTGCCCGTGAAAAGGATACAAATAATTATCTTAAAAGTATTGGAGTTACTGGATATACTTTAACACCAGAATTTAATCAAGATACCATGGAATATACAGTTGATGTTCCAGCTACAGTAAATAAAGTAACAATCGAAGCAGCAACAGCAAGTAATTATGCAACTTTAACAGGAACTGGAGAAGTAGAAGTAAATGAAGGTGCTAATACATTTGAAATAAAAGTTACAAGCGAAACAGGTGTCGAAAGAATCTATAAAATTACTGTAAATGTAAAAGATGAAAATCCAATTAAAGTCAAAATCGGAAATTCAGAATATACAGTAATGAAAAATGTCAAAAATATCGAAGTGCCATCAACCTACGAAGCAACAACAATAAAAATTAATGACTTTGATATTCCAGCATTTTATAGTTCGACAACAAAATATACATTAGTAAGTGTTAAAGATAGTAAAGGACAACAACATTTTGCAATCTATGATAGTGATAAAAATACTTATGAACTTTATAATGAGAATAAATCAAATCAACTTTTGCTTTACATTATGTCAATTCCAGAAGAAAAACAAGGATTTAGTAAAACGAAAATCACAATTAATGAACAATCTTATGACTGCTTAAAATCAAACATAGGAGATACATACATCATATATGCAATGGATGTAGTAACAGGAAAAAAAGATTATTACATTTACGATAAAGAAAATAACTCTTATGCCATATATAAAGAAGATATGACCAAAAATTATGAAGAACAAATAAAAAAATATCAAATTGTTTTATTGGGATTTGCCGGAGGCTTAGTACTATGCTTTTTAATAATTCTTATCTTATTATTTAGAAAACCTAAGAATAAAAAAGGAAATAGAGAAAAAACGATTAAAGAAATAAAACAAGAACCATTAAAAGAGGAGATCCAAAAAGTAAAAGAAGAACCAGTAAAAATTGAAGAACAAAAACAAGAAAAAAAATCTAAAAAGAAAGGAAATAAAAATTCTCCAAAAAAGAATGAAACTATTGAAAAAAGACCAAATCCACCAACTAACTTAAGTAAAGAAGAAGCAATAAAAAAAGTGGATGACGTAACAAAAATAATTGAAGAGTACGAAAAAACAGTTCAAATGGATAAAAAGCAAATTCAAGAAGCTCAAAAAAATGCCGAAGAAAAACAAACTGAAGAAACTATGTATGATATTTTTGAAAATAAAAACAAGAAGAAAAAGAAAAAACGAAAATAATTTTCTTTTTTTTTGCCCTTTATTTATGATAAGATAATAACAAGAAAAGAGGAACATTTATGGCAATAAAAAAAGAAAAAATTCTTTACCTTTTTATTTTGTGTATGCCATTTATTGATTTGATGTCTTCGATTGCAACTTGGAATAATTGGCCGAGCATCGGATTAGTTGTCAAGGGACTTTTTATGCTCTTTGCCATCCTCTATCTTCTTCAAAATCAAAAAAAAGTTAGACCAATTTTTATATTTCTGCTTTTATACGGAATTCTTGCATTAGGAATGGCTCATTATTTTAATAATTCAACTTTTCAAGAATTAACTAATTTAATAAAAATATTTTATTTGCCAACTTTAATTCTTTTCTTTTCTTATGTGCAAGATTCTTTACTGAATGAAAAAATGATAACAAAAATAACGACGATTTACTTATTACTATATATCGTTCCTT
>CALVPL010000010.1 GCA_944351315.1 uncultured Bacilli bacterium
ATAGTCCAGCAAGTTATCAAGTGAATTTAGAGACGATGAGTCAAGATAGTGGAATAAAAGTATTGCCAGATAAATATTTAAAAGCAGGTTTAATTGAAGTAGATAGTACAAATACAAGTACTCATAATTTAACCAGTGAATATGAAGTCGAAAAAACAATAGAAAATGCTGTAAAAGCCTATAAATTAGATACAGGAATTATTCAAGGAAAAGAGAAAAAAACATTTGAACTAAGATTATGGTTAGATTATGATACTCCAGCAACTACTGAAGTTATGAATGCTACATATAATGGAAAGATTTCGATTACAAGTTCTTATTTAGCAATTCCAAATAATATGATGATGGCTAAAGATTTTAATATTGATATGGAAACTGGAGAAGGCGATTTTAATCAAGATACTGGTCAAATTATTAGCGATTCTTTTTGGCAACATAATCTAAATATTAAAACGATCACTTTTGAAAGCACTTTAAATCCAAAAGAAGAAGCTGCATACACCTATGATATTTCAGCTAATCAAAACGGAAGTGTTATGGCTTATTTAGTTGAAAATGGAACCGTTCAGGATCCATCAACTCAAGAATCTATTCCTGCTTATGATATGTATATTCAAGCAAACGGCAAGATATATGCTAATTATGATAGTTCATTTCTATTTGTCTATTTTGGAAATCTTACAGAAATTAATAATATGGAAAATTTAAATACAAGTTATGTAACGGATATGAGTGGTATGTTTGGTTATACAATGTCTCTTGCAACATTAGATGTAAGTCATTTTGATACATCAAACGTAACGGATATGAGTAGTATGTTTAATGGTATGTATTCTCTTACCGCATTAGATGTAAGTCATTTTGATACTTCAAATGTAACAAATATGAGTGGTATGTTTCTTGATATGTCTTCTCTTACAACATTAGATGTAAGTCATTTTGATACATCAAACGTAACGGATATGAGTTATATGTTTGCTTCTATGTCTTTGCTTACCACATTAGATCTAGGTTCGTTTGATACATCAAACGTAACGGATATGAGTAGTATGTTTAATGGTATGTCTTCTCTTACCACATTAGATGTAAGCAGTTTTGATACTTCAAAGGTAACAGATATGAGTTATATATTTGGATTTATGGATTCACTTACCACATTAGATTTAAGTCATTTTGATACATCAAACGTAACGGATATGAGTAGTATGTTTAATGGTATGTCTTCTCTTACCACATTAGATGTAAGCAGTTTTGATACATCAAACGTAACGGATATGAGTAGTATGTTTATTGGTATGTCTTCTCTTACAACATTAAATATAAGCAGTTTTGATACATCGAAAGTAACGGATATGAGTAGTATGTTTAATGGTATGTATTCTCTTACCACATTAGATGTAAGCAGTTTTGATACATCAAACGTAACGGATATGAGTCGTATGTTTAATAGTATGTCTTCTCTTACAACATTAAATATAAGCAGTTTTGATACATCAAAAGTAACGGATATGAGTGTTATGTTTTCTGGTATGTCTTCTCTCACCACATTAGATTTAAGTCATTTTGATACATCAAATGTAACGGATATGAGTTATATGTTTTGGTTAGCTTCTAAGCTCCGCACTATTGTATATGGAAGTGAATTCATTCATGCTAATGATGCAAGTGTTACTTATATGTTTATGAATTGTCCAGCAAATCGTCCAACTGATCCTTCTTGGGAGGGAGTATTGTGAGGTTAAAGAAGTGTAGAAATACACTTTTTTTTAGACTAGATTTTCTTGGTGAGATTTGATAAAATAGATACGAAAGATAAAATCGGGTGATATAAATGTTTCAAACTTCTGAATTAAAAGAGAATCAATTGTTTGATGGAAACGTTTTTAAAGGATTGGTTTTTTATAATCCTAAAGTTTCTTATTTAGTAAATACAGCTCGCCCATTTATACGTGCTCCTAGAAGGATTGTGGAATCTATTGGACGAGTAAACTATCAATATTTGGATCAATTTATTATGAAAGCTATGAATGATATTTATGCTCATATTAATGAAGGAAAAGATTTAGAATTAAGAAGAAAAAATGCTATTGAATATCAAGAACTATATACTTTATGGCAGAAAATTGCTGAAGCGAAGCAAAATAATGATTTGAATTTAAATAGTTATTATGATGATTTAGTTTATCGATTATACTTAAAAGGCTACCGTAGTGAATAGGTAGTTTTTTTGGCAAACAATTGTTTTTGTGATACAATGGTAATGGTGATGACGATGCAGAAGATTATTGGGAAAATTAAATCAACAATTTATCAAAGTACAACCGGTTTTTTTGTTGGAACTTTTCGAGTTAAAGAGACTGTAGAAGATCTTCAAGATTTGGTAAATAAAACGATTACGATTACTGGTTTAATCCTTGATCCTAATGAAGAAGAAACCTATGAACTTTCTGGAACGTATCAAAAACATGAAAGATATGGCTATCAATTTGCTTTTCAAAGTTACGAAAAGAAATTGCCTGAAGGAAAAGATGGAGTGATAGAGTTTTTAGCTAGTCCATTAATAAAAGGGTGTGGAATTAAAACTGCTCGGCAAATTGTTGAAACTTTAGGAGAAAATGCCTTAGAAATGATTAAAGAAAATCAAGCAAATTTATTGCTTGTTCCAGGTATGACTCCTAAAAAAGCGACCAATATTTATTTAAGTGTTTTGGCTCATTCAAAAATTGATGATATGTTAATTACTTTAAAAAATAAAGGTTTTACTATTAGTGAAGCGACAAAGTTGGTGAAGAAATACCAAGATAAGACGTTGATTTTTTTAGAAGAAAATATTTATTTTTTTAAAGATCTTATTTCTTTTGATAAATTAGATCGTATTTATTTAGAAAATCATGATTCTTTAGATGATTTACGGGTTTTAGAGTGTATGATTGAAGCAATGGAAAGACAATGTAATACTGCTGGTGATACGTATTTATATAAAGAGGAAATAAAGGACAGTTTGAAAAAGTATTTTAAAATTCTTTTAGAAGAAGAAAATTTAGATAAAGTTTTGGAGACTCTTGTTTCGAAAGAAAGAGTGGTTTGGCAAGACGAAAAGATCTTTTTAAGTAATTATGATGAAATGGAACAAGATATTGCTCATTTATTGGCTAGAAAATTGACTTATCCGAAGAAACAATTAGCAAAGTTGGATGAAAAACTAAGTGAACTAGAAGAATTACTTGGAGTGAAATATAACCATGAGCAAAAAGAAGCAATTAAAGCAGCTTTAAGAAATCCGATTACCATTATTTCTGGTGGTCCTGGAACAGGAAAAACTACTATTGTGAATGCAATTACCAAATTATATATTGAACTTTATCATTTAAGTCCGATTGATATTATGGGAGTGATTGCTTTAATTGCTCCAACTGGAAGAGCAGCTAAAAAAATTTCTATGAGTACGAATTTACCGGCTATGACGATTCATCGATATTTAAAATGGAATAAAGATACAAATGATTTTGCAGTGAATGAAGAAAATCAAAACCAACAAAAACTTATTATTGTAGATGAGACGAGTATGATTGATACCTTTTTGTTTTCTTCTTTATTAAAAGGAACTTTAGAATCGGCTCAAATTATTTTAGTTGGTGATACGTTTCAACTTCCAAGTGTTGGACCAGGACTTATTTTAAATGATTTAGTAGATTCCAATTTGTTTTCTTTTCAATCTTTAAAAACCATTTATCGGCAAAGTGCGAATTCCTATATTCCTTATTTAGCTAAAGAAATTAAAGAACATAGTTTAGATGAATCTTTTAAAGAAAAAAAGGATGATTATAATTTTATTGAATGTGAAAGTCGCCATATTAAAGAATTATTAAGGCAAATTGTAACTAGAAGTTTGGAAAAAGGGCTTAAAGTGGATGATATTCAGATTCTTGCTCCGATGTATAAAGGAGAAAATGGCATTGATAATTTGAATTTGCTTTTACAGGATATTTTTAATCCGCCTTCTAAAGAGAAAAAAGAGATTTCTTATTTTGATGTGATTTACCGGGAGAAGGATAAAGTGCTTCAATTAGTAAATAATCCTGATTGTAATGTGTATAATGGAGATATTGGCTATATTGAAGCTATTCAAGAGAAGAATGGTTTAAACAAAAAACAATTGGAAGTTCTTGTGAATTTTGATGGAAATCGCATTCTTTATCAAAAGGAAGATTTATCCAGTATAAAACACGCGTATGCCATTACGATTCATAAAAGTCAAGGGAGTGAATTTCCACATGTGATTTTACCTATTAGTAAAAATTATTATAAAATGCTTTATAATAAACTTATTTATACAGGGGTTTCTAGAGCTAAAAAGAGTTTGGTTTTATTAGGAGAAGAGACTTCATTTTTGATGGCGATTCAAAATGATTATTCTTTACATCGAAAAACGGGTCTTTTAGAGAAAATTTTGAATTTGGTAAATTAGAGTATAGATTTTTTGGGATTGGATAAACTATACATGAGGTGAAGAAATATGAAAAGTATGATTATTGGTATGGGTTTAGGAATGGCCGGTGGAATGGCAGTTGCCTCATATATGCTTACAAATCCTAAAACCAAAAAGGAAGCAAGCAAGATGATTGATGACGCGGTTACAACAGCTAATGTTGCTATGAGTGATTTAAAAAAGACTATGCGTCGTAAATAATAGATACTTGTTTATAAATACGAATCATATAGTTTTACTAGGTGAAGACTATGTGGTTCGTTTTTTTATTGTTTTTCTTCTTTTTCCTTGATTTTTGTGTCTGTTTGATCAGTGGTCGTCTTTCTAAAAAAGAAGAAAATGAAATTTTTGTGAAGTCGAATAAAAAGGATTGACAAAAAAATTCAAAATACATATAATGTCTATTGCAAGGTGCCATACAATTGTGGGGTGAAATATGAAAGAAGAGAAAATTTTTTTTCAAATTAAAAATTTAGAAAAAAAAGTGGTTCGTTATCTTTTGATGGATCAACAGTTTTCAAAACCTTGTAAGAATTTTTCTAAACCGACTCCAACTCAATTGCAAATTATTGATTATTTGCTCAAAAATATGAATCGAGTAGTATATCAAAAAGAATTGGAAGAATTGTTTACTTTAAAAAGAGCAACAGTTTCTGGAGTTTTGAAAACCATGGAAAAAAATGGTTTGATTTCTAGAGTAGTGGATGAGAAAGATACTAGAACGAAGCAAATTCTTTTAAATGAGTCGACTAAAGAGATTTTTTTGCAAGCCAAAAAAAGAGTTGACGATTTAGAAAAAATTCTTATTCAAGATCTATCTAAAGAAGAGTTAGAGACGTTTCGAGCTGTTTTAGAGAAAATGGAAACGAATTTAACGAATGCTACTAAAAAATAGAATTTCTAGAATTTTATGGTACCTTAAAGAAGAAGGGAGATATTCATGTTAAGATTTATTAAACAACTAAAGAAAAAAGATTGGATGTATGTATTTATTTCGATCATTTTTATTGTTTTACAAGTTTGGTTAGAATTAAAAATGCCAGATTATATGTCGACGATTACTACTTTAGTGCAAACTGAAGGAAGTAGTATGAATGATATTTTGTTAAACGGTGGCTATATGTTATTCTGTGCTTTAGGTAGTTTAATAGCTGCGGTTATAACTGGTTATTTTGTCGCGAAGATCGCAGCCAATTTCTCACTAAATTTACGTAAAAGTATATTTGACAAAGTTGGAAGTTTTTCAATGCAAGAAGTGAAAAAGTTTTCTACAAGTAGTTTGATTACAAGAACAACGAATGATGTTACACAAATAGAGATGGTAATTGCGATGGGACTTCAACTTTTAATTAAAGCACCGATTACTGCTGTATGGGCGATTACAAAAATTTTGAATAAAAGTTGGCAATGGAGTGCAATTACTGGTGTAGCTGTTGTTTTACTTTTAAGTGTTATAAGTGTTCTTATCGCGATTATTTTGCCAAGATTTAAAGTGGTTCAAAAATTAATTGATAGGATTAATGGAATTATTCGGGAAAATTTAACGGGTATTCGCGTTGTTCGAGCTTTTAATGCTGAAAAATTCCAAGAAGATAAATTTGCTAAAGTAAACAATGATTTGACAAATTTACAACTTTACAATCAAAAGAAATTGGCTATTATGCAACCTATTATGTATTTTGTTATGTATGGTTTAACTTTATCTATTTATTTTGTTGGAGCTTATTTAATTAAAGATGCTGTCATTTCTTTAAAACTTAGTATTTTTAGTGATATGATTGTCTTTAGTTCTTATGCAATGCAAGTCATTATGTCATTTTTAATGTTGGCAGTGATCTTTATGATCGTACCACGTGCTTCTGTATCTGCAAAGCGAATTAATGAAGTGTTAGATGAAAAAGTGGCTATAGAAGATAATCCGGAAACGAAAGTAGTTCCTATGGAAACTGGAACTGTAGAATTTAAAAATGTTTCCTTTAAATATCCGGATGCCGATGAATATTTGTTAAAGAATATTTCGTTTAAAGCTAAAAAAGGAGAGACTGTTGCTTTCCTAGGTTCTACTGGTTCTGGAAAATCGACACTTTTAAATTTGATTCCAAGATTTTATGATGCCAGTGAAGGCGAAGTTTTAGTTGACGGGGTTAATGTTAAAGAGTATAAAGAAGAAGATTTGCATAATCGTTTAGGGTATGTGCCTCAAAAAGCGGTATTGTTTAAAGGAACTATTAAATCAAATATTGCTTATGGAGAGAATAAAGAAAAAGAAATTACGGATCAAAAAGTTGCTGAGGCTATTCATGTTGCTCAAGCGGATGAATTTGTTTTGAAACTTGATGATAAATATGATCATCCAATTGCTCAAGGTGGTACCAATGTTTCCGGTGGTCAAAAACAACGTTTATCAATTGCCAGAGCCATTGCAAGAGATCCTGAAATTTATTTATTTGATGATTCTTTTTCAGCCTTAGATTATAAAACCGATGCTACTTTACGAAAAGAATTAAAAAAATACACTAAAGATGCAACTACTTTAATTGTTGCCCAACGAATTGGAACGATTATGAATGCGGATCGGATTATTGTGTTAGAAAATGGCGAATGTGTTGGAATGGGAACGCATAAAGAATTATTAAAAAATTGCGAAGTGTATAAGCAAATTGCTTTATCGCAGCTATCAAAGGAGGAGTTAGAGAATGCATAATAAAATGTCTAATGCTGGAACACCGGCTAAATCCTTTAAAGATGCGATAAAAAGACTTTTTAAGGAATTAGAAGGTTATCGTAAACTTGTTGTTCTAGCAATTATTTTGGCTGTGTTAGGGTCAATTTTATCGATTTTAGCTCCAAATCGGTTGTCAAAATTAACGGATGAAATTTCTAAAGGTTTGGTTGTCAATCAAGAAAATTTAACCGCGATTACTTCAGAAATAGGCCAAAATATTACTGAAGATAAAATTTTAGCCATTATGAATCCTGTTCTTAATGAAGAAGTGATGACAAAAATTTTAGTAAATCCAAATATTTCTGCTGAAGATAAAGAACGGTTTCAAGAATTTATTCAAAAAGAAGAAAAGAGTAGTTCTGATTTTTTAGGATTACCTCAAAGTATTTTAAATGAAATTTTTATTACTACTTCTTATAATGAAGTAACCATTTCTAAAGAAGATAAACTTGCCTTGGTTAAAATTTTCAATGGTGAAGAGGCTACTTTATCTAATGATGTATTAAATGTGCTTGTTCCTTCTATTGAAATTCAAGGTGTTACGATTTCAAGTGAAGACCAACTTGCGTTTCTTTCTTTATTTCATGATGTAGATGAGAATACTTCAGCCAGTGCACTTTATCAAAAAATGGATGGATTACCAGAGAGCATTCATTCTTTAGTTGAACCATTCATGGATATTGATAAAATTAAATCTGTTGCCCTTCTTTTATTAGGAATGTATATTTGTAGTGCAATATTTACTTATATTCAAGCGGTTTGCATGACGAATGTAGCTAATAAATTTGCTAGGGATTTACGAGGCAGAATTTCTAGAAAAATCAATGTATTACCTTTAAAATATTTTGATAAACATTATACAGGAGATACTTTATCTCGGGTTACTAATGATGTGGATACCATTCATCAAACCATGAATCAATCTTTAGGATCTTTAGCTAGTAGTGTTACTTTATTTTTAGGCTCTATTATTATGATGTTTGTTACAAACTGGATTTTAGCTTTAACTGCGATTGTTTCTAGTTTGATTGGATTTGTAGGAATGTTATTTATTCTTAGAAAGAGTCAAAAATATTTCGTTCAAAAACAAGTAGAATTAGGAAATTTGAATGGCCATATTGAAGAGATTTATTCTGGTTTAAATGTCGTGAAAGTTTATAATGGCCGAAAAGATGCTGATGAAAAATTTGATGTCTATAATAAAAACGTTTGTACAAGTAGTTATAAAAGTCAATTTTTATCTGGTTTAATGATGCCAATGATGAATTTTATCGGTAATTTTGGTTATGTCATGGTATGTATAGTTGGGGCTTTACTAACGATGAATGATGTGATTTCTTTTGGAGTTATCGTAGCATTTATTAGTTATGTTCGTTTATTTACTTCACCATTATCGCAAATTGCTCAAGCTATGACTTCTTTACAATCAACTGCAGCTGCTTCTGAAAGAGTATTTGAATTTATCGATGAACCAGAAATGAGTGATGAATCCTCTTTAAATACGGTTTTAGCTAAAGATAAAGTAAAAGGAGACATTCGTTTTGAACATGTTGTTTTCCAATATGATGATGCTGAAAAACCAACAATTCATGATTTTACGGCGATGGCTAAACATGGACAAAAGGTAGCTATTGTAGGTCCTACTGGAGCTGGTAAAACAACAATGGTAAATTTGCTTATGAAATTTTATGATATTAATGCTGGAGATATTTATATTGATGAAGTTTCTACTAAGAAAATGACTCGAGCTAATGTTCATGATTTATTTACCATGGTTTTACAAGATACTTGGTTGTTTGAAGGAACTATTAAAGAAAATATTATTTATAATCGAAAGAATGTCAGCGATGAAAAAATTGAGGAAGTGTTAAAAGAAGTTGGATTAGACCATTACATTAAAACTTTACCAGATGGATTAGATACTGTTTTAGGAGAAAATGATGGTTTATCGGCTGGTGAAAAACAACTTTTAACGATTGCTCGTGGAATGATTAGTGATACACCATTCTTGATCTTGGATGAAGCTACAAGTAATGTCGATACGAGAACTGAAAAACTCGTTAGTAGTGCAATGGATCGTTTGATGAAAGGTAAAACATCCTTTATTATTGCCCATCGTTTATCGACTATTAAAAATGCTGATTTAATTTTAGTAATGAAAGACGGAAATATTATTGAACAAGGAAATCATGAAGAATTGATGAAACAAAAAGGTTTCTATGCTGATTTATATAACAGTCAATTTGAAATGTAGAAAGGATTAAAAATGAATAATATTGTAATTACTATAGGTAGAGAATATGGCTCTGGTGGAAAATACATTGGAGAAGAGGTTGCTAAAAGATTAAATGTTGCTTTTTATGATAAGGAGTTACTTCATAAAATTTATGAAGAAAATGGCTGTAATTATTCGCTTTTAGAGGCTTATGATGAACAGACAAAACATTCTTTTTTGAAAGCTTTAGAACTAGTTTATACCGATAATCCAGATAGTGTTTTTACTGAAGAGAAATATTATGAGCTTGTTCGCGAAACAATTAAAAAAATTGCTTCTTCTGAATCTTGTGTTCTTTTAGGAAGAAATACGAATCAAATTTTAAAAGATGAAAAAAATGTTTTGCATTTCTTTATCTATGCTAAGGATGAAGAATTCAAAATTCAAAGAAAAATGGAAATTGAAAATTTATCTTATGAAGAAGCAAAGGCAAAAATGTTTAGAGTAGATAAGATGCGAAAGAAATATTATGAAACGTTTAATAAAACGCATTGGGGAGATAAATACGATTATGATTTTTGCATTGATTCTTCAAAATTAGGTATTGAAAAAACAATTGATTTAATTGTCGATATTGTAAAAAGATTTCAGGAAGGCCAAAATTGAATTTTTGACCTTTTGGTGTTACTATTTGATTGGTGAGTATCTATGAGTTATGAGAATATTATGTTTTTTTGCAAATTTATACTTATTGTTGTAATATTTTGCTTGGCATTTTATTTTTTATATTGTTTGATTGAACAGCTTTTTTCTTTTTTTTATCGGAAACAATTTCAAAAAAAATTTAATATTAAATTATCATTTCGATATTTTGTTTGGAACAATGGGAGTATTTATAAAGAAAATTCTTTTGAACTTGTTTATCCTTATTGGTTTTATGCAAATAAAAATGGTTCCAGAAATCGTGTAAGAAAAAATAATTATTTAGTTTGGCCAAAATCCTATTTATGGTTTGATCGATATTTAATTACTGCTAAAGATCCGGTTTTAATTATTTTGCTGGTTAAATCACTTCGTGATAAATTTGGTGAAGATATTATTAAACGATCTCTTGAAGAAAGAGAAAAATATCAATATGTTAAGCAAAAAAAGAAATTTTTACAAAATGCAAAAGAAATAACAAGTATTCGTGATAGATTCTCGGATCATCCTCAAGATTTCGAAAATTTTTGTGCTGAGTTATTTCAAAAAATGGGGTACAAGGTTTATGTTACTGCAAAGGTAAAAGATGGAGGATATGATTTAATTTTACATAAAGACGGAATAAAAACGATTGTTGAATGCAAAATGTTTTCTCAGTCTCATACGGTTGGCAGGCCACTTGTTCAAAAACTTGTAGGAGCTAATTTTGAAGCTAAAGCTCAAAGAATGATTTTTGTTACAACCAGTAAATTTTCCAATGATGCTATTCGTTATGCTCGCGATGCTGGTGTAACTTTAGTGAACGGAAAGATGCTTATTAAATGGGTTCATCAATATTTTTCTAAAGAAGTACAGCAAAATATTTTGAGAAAAGATTGGGAGATAACTAGGGAAGATTTACGAAAAAAATATCCTCCAGATGTAAGAGTTTAACAAATATTTTTTTAGAAAAAACATAGAATTTATTAGGTGATTCTATGTTTTTTTCTGACATCCATACCCGGATTCGTTTTTTCTTTTT
>CALVPL010000011.1 GCA_944351315.1 uncultured Bacilli bacterium
CAAAAAGAAACTTTCAGAGATTGAAATGGATATTTATTATGTTCGAACGAAAGCCGATTTTTTGTTAGAAGAAATTAAAGAAATTACTTTAAGTGAAGAAAGAAATCGGGAGACAATTACTAAATTAAAAGCAAGTTATCGAGAGATTTTGATGAAATATCAAGAAAATAAAAATGATTATACTTTAGTTTCTTCGCCACTAGAATTACAGTTTGAGAATGTTGATAAACTTTTTAGTGCTTTTGAAGTAGCTATGGAAAATAAATCTTATCAAGAAGTGAGTAAAATTGTAAAAGCTATAGATGATTTAGTTGGAAATTTAAAACTTGTGATTGATGAAGCTCCAACAATTATTATGTTAGGGAAAAATATTATTCCTAAGAAAATCACGGACATTACAAATATTTCGAAAAAAATGGAAAAAGATGGTTACAATTTAGAATATTTAAATATTCCTTATAATGTAACTGAATCAAGTAAGAAAATTACGGATATTTTTCAACGTTTAAATGTTTTAAATATTGAAGATTCTATTTTTGAACTTAAAACAATGTTGGATTATTTTGATTCCATTTATAATGAGTTTGATAAAGAAAAAATTTCAAGAAAAATATATAATGATTATTTAAGAACTATTTTGATTAAAATTACCAAATTGACAAAAATTAATGATACTTTATTAAAAAGATTGGATGATATTAAATATAGTTATGATTTAAATGATGAAGATGTTGAAGTTGTTTTTCAAATTAAAGAAGAGTTGGCCAGTGAACGTGGAGAATATGATGATATTATTGATGATGGTCGTAGTAAAAAATCTTCTTATTCGCATTTAGGTAAATTAATGGAACTTTTAAATGTGAAAGTTTTAAAAACGGAAGAAAAATTGGAAGTTGCTTTAAGAACTTTAGGAAGTTTGAAAGAAGATGAGTTAAGAGCTCGAGAACAATTAGATGAAATGAAGCAAATATTAGAATCTGCGAAAGTTGGAATTAAGTCTTTCAAATTACCTTTAATTCCAGAAAATTATTTTGTGGAACTTGCCGAGGCAACCGAGGCTATTGCTAACATGGTAAAAGAATTAGAAAAAACACCTATTTCTATTAAAGTTTTAAATACTAGAGTGGATACGGCTAGAGATTTGGTTTTGAAAGTTTATAATACTACTAAAGAAATTGTCAAAACGGCTAAGATGGCTGAAACAGCTATTGTTTATGGAAATCGTTATCGACCAATAAATACGGAAGTTGATATTGGACTTATGAAAGCAGAAAAATTGTTTTTTCAAGGAAAATTTAAAAATTCTTTAGAACAAGCTATTCATGCTATTAATGTGATCGAACCAGGTATTTATAAAAAATTGATGGATGAGTATCAAAATTAAGGGAAATATAAGGGAGTAACAACGATGAAGAAGTTAATGATTGATTTAGATGAAACGATTTGTCAAGGTGGGTATTTAGAAGCGGTTAATGATTATTTAAAAACCGATTATCAATATACTGACATTCCGCATTATTACGTCGAGGATGTGATGGATGATGAGGAAAAAGAAAAATTTTTGGATTACTTTTATCAGAATGTCAATATTTATGAAAATGCTACGATTATGCCTAGAGCTTTAGAAGTTATTGAAGAGCTTGCCAAATATTATGATATTTATATTGTAACAGCTTTTGTGGATAAAAGAAGGGTAAAAGAAAGCAGTATTATGGCCAAATATAAATATGAATGGATTATTCAGAATATGCCCTATATTGATCCTAAAAAGATTATTTTGACTGGTTCTAAGAATGTCATTATGTGTGATGTGAAAATCGATGATAAAGTTGCCAATTTAAAAGGATATGGCGAAATAAAATTATTGATTGATCAATTGCATAATCAGAAATATACTTTTGAAGAGTTAGAAAAAGAAGGTATCAGAAGAGTTTATGATTGGGAACAAATTCGTTCAATTTTAATAAAGGAAAGTGAAGAAGTATGATTTATTTAGATTATTCAGCAACGACTCCAGTTGCTTACGATGTTTTAGAGTCTTATACAAGAGCGACGAAAGATTTTATGGGAAATCCTAATTCTTTACATAGTTTAGGAGTAAAATCGAAAGCTTTAATGCACAGTGCTATTAAACAAATTAGTGATATTTTTAATGTTTTAGAAAGTGAAATTACTTTTACTGCTGGAGCAACTATGTCTAATAATTTGGCTTTGATTGGGACAGCTTTAGCAAACATGAAATATGGCAATCATATTTTGGTTTCTAAATTGGAACATCCTTCTATTTATAGTATTTGTAAATATTTAGAAAATATTGGATTTGAAATTGGTTACATTGATAATACTTCAGAAGGATTAATTGATTTTGAAGATTTGAAACGACAAATGCGAGAAGATACGATTTTAGTAAGTGTTTGTGCGGTAAATAGTGAAATGGGAATACGTCAACCACTAAAGATGATTCGCCAAATTATTAAAAAAGAAAATCCTCATACTTTTTTGCATAGTGATATGACACAAGCTTTAGGAAAAATTCCGGTAAATTTTCATGATGTAGATTTAGCTAGTGCGACGGCTCATAAAATTTATGGACCTAAAGGAATCGGTTTGTTTTATAAAAATAGTCGAGTTCCTTTTACACCACTTTTGTATGGAAGTGGTTCTGTTAATATGTATAATCCTGGAACACCACCAGTTCCTTTAATTGTAGCTTTTTCGAAGGCTATTCGTTTGGCAACTGTTGATTTAGATAAAAGAGAAAATTTTGTTAAAAGATTGAATGAAAAAATTGTCAATGAATTAAAAAAATATGATGGAATTAAAATCAATCAGACAAAAATTTGTATTCCTCAGATTTTAAATCTTTCTTTTGATCAAATTAAAGCTGAAACTTTTTTACATGCTTTAGAAGAATATGAAATTTATGTCAGTACAAATACAGCTTGTTCTAGTGGCGAGATTTCTACCGCGGTTATGGCTGTTTATAATGATAAGAAAAGAGCTTCAAGTACTTTAAGAATTAGTTTGTCTTATTTAACAACTACAGATGAGATTAATAAATTTCTTGCGTGTTTTCGACTTGTTTATGAAAAACTTAGTTTATTAAAAAAAGAAGATTAAAAAAAGTAGACCAGAACGGTCTATTTTTTTAGAGAAAATTTTGTTTTTTGGTTTCTTCATCTTTGTAAAAAAAGAAATTTTTTCTTTTAGGTAAATAGTTTTGTAAATATTCTTGATAGGATTTTAATTCTTCTTC
>CALVPL010000012.1 GCA_944351315.1 uncultured Bacilli bacterium
GATAGGAATGCTTCACTTGGAACTTCAACACTTCCTACCATTTTCATTCTTTTCTTTCCTTCTTTTTGTTTTTCTAATAATTTTCTTTTTCTTGTAATGTCGCCTCCATAACATTTAGCAAGAACATTTTTTTTCATTGCTGGAATGTTTTCTCTGGCAATCACTTTTGAACCAATACTTGCTTGAATTGGAATTTGAAAGAGTTGTCTTGGGATAACCTCTTTTAATTTTTCAACAATTCTTCTTCCTCGTTGATAAGCAAAATCTTTATGAACAATCACCGATAAAGCATCGACAATTTCGCCGTTTAGTAAAATATTCATTTTGACTAAATTGCTTTCTTTATATCCACACACTTCATAATCAAAAGAAGCATATCCTTTGGTCGTACTTTTTAACTTGTCAAAAAAATCATACACAACTTCTGATAAAGGAATTTCATAATGAATATTGACTCTTGTTTCATCGATATATTCTAAAGATTTATAAATTCCTCTTTTGTTTTGACAGAGTTCCATGATAGGACCAATGTATTCGCTTGGAACAATGATATTGGTGTAAATAAAAGGTTCTTCTATTTGTTTAATTTTTACTGCTTCTGGCATTTTGTTTGGACTATCTACCTCGATTTTTTCACCACTTGTTAATGTAACATGATAGACAACACTTGGACTTGTCGTGATAACTGGAATATTAAATTCTCTTTCAATTCTAGTTGTAATAATATCCATGTGTAGTAGACCTAGAAAACCCACTCGAAAGCCAAAACCTAAAGCTTCACTTGTCTCAGGCTCAATGGTTAAAGCAGCATCATTGAGCTTTAACTTTTCAAAAGCTTCCTTTAAGGCTTCATACCGATTTGGTTCAACTGGAAATATTCCTGAATAGACCATAGGCTTCATTGGTTTATATCCTTGAATTGGTGTGTTTGCCGGACATTTTTTTAAAGTGATGGTATCTCCAACATGAACCGAAGAGATATCTTTAATAGCTGCGACGACGTATCCAACATCTCCACATTTTAATTCTTCTAATGGATGATCTTTCGGTGTCCTTACGCCAATTTCTGTAACTTCATAAGATGCATTAGTAGCCATGAAAAGAATTTCGTCTTTATTTTTTAAAACTCCTTCTTCCACTTTCACTAAAGCCACTACACCTTTATAAGGATCAAAATAAGAGTCAAAAATTAAAGCTCTTAATGGGGCAGCATTTTGAATTTTCGGAGCTGGAATTTTTTGGATCACTGTTTCAATAAGTTCTTTTACTCCTACTCCAGTTTTACCGCTACATAAAAGAATTTCTTCTTCCTTAAAGCCTAAAACTTTTTTTAGTTCTTCTTTTACTTTTTCTACATTTGCATTTGGCAAATCAATTTTATTAATGACAGGAATAATGGTTAAATCAGCATTCATCGCTAAATATAAATTGGCAAGTGTTTGGGCTTCGATTCCTTGAGAAGCATCAACTACTAAAACGGCTCCTTCACAAGCAGCTAAACTGCGACTTACTTCATAAGAGAAATCTACATGACCTGGAGTATCAATTAAATTTAAAATATATTCTTCATTTTGATACGTATAATTTAAAGAAACCGCATTTAATTTAA
Organism: uncultured Bacilli bacterium; assembly: GCA_944351315.1. Taxonomy (GTDB): domain Bacteria; phylum Bacillota_I; class Bacilli_A; order RF39; family UBA660; genus Ventrenecus. The sequence continues at coordinate 1,610 of CALVPL010000012.1, forward strand.
TTGTAATTCCTCTTTCTCTTTCTAAATCCATACTGTCTAAAACTTGACTCACCATTTCTCTTTTGCTCACAGCACCTGTAAGCTCTAAAATTCGATCAGCCAATGTACTTTTGCCATGATCAATATGGGCGATTATCGAAAAATTACGAATGTTTTCCTGTTTAATTTGTCTTGCCATAAAATCCACCTACTCATTATTATACAAAAGAAAAAAGATGAAGTAAACTAAAAAAAGAAAACCGTTGGCTAAGATTTTCTTTATTTTAAAACTTAGAAATTCTAGGACTTATGTAAATAAAGCTTTAAAAATGTTAATCATTCCATCGATTCCTTTAGACATAAAATTTTCCACTACTTGAGAAAACCAGACGCCAGCTTTCGTGGTTTGATTGGAGTAATCTTTTTGAATGTCTGTTACATAATCTTTTATATCGACGTCTTTTCCTTCTCTTATGTCTTGTTCAAATTGTTTCATTGCTTCGTCTGTAATTGTCGTTTTCTCACTTAACTTAGCTTCGTAATATCCAGTAGAAATCGCGATCGTTAAAGATAAATAAAGAACAAAAAGAATTCCTAAACCTTTTAATATCCATGTTCCTTTATTTTTCTTTTTTTCCATTAAGAAGTGATCACCTCTTTTAATACCTCGGCTAAAACAAGCACGGTATTGTTTACTTCATTAATAGAATTATATTGTCCACCTAGTTCAATTAGAAGTGTATTGGGAGAAAAATCTTGATTGTATATGCCATTTACTCCACTTCCTCCTTTTTTCATAATTCCTCTTGATATATTTGGAACTTTTTGATTTAGAGCATTAGATATTTTTTCAGCTAAAGATAAGTTCGCCAGATATTTGTCGTAATCTTCTCCTACTACCAATAGCACTTTGGCATACACTTTATTTTGATAGGTTATTATTGAACTTTCATAAGGAATTGCATCTCTATGAACATCAATAAAGTATTGTAAGGAAGGATTTTGTTCATAGGCCGAGGTCATCAAGATTCGACTCGCTTTATATGAAGAAGCATAGTTCCAATTGTTTGCTCTTAAAATTTCACTAATTTGATTGGTTTCTACAATTGTATTTAAAGAATATTTATTTAATTGTTCTCGTAAACTATAAGTTGCCATCATGACAGTTGGAACTATATCATGTTCGGATAAAACTCCTCCATTATATTCTTCTCCTTGATGCGTATTATATAAGTAAATAAGAGGATTTGCTTTATTTTCTTCTGGAGCTGGATCGGGTGTGTATTCTTGTTTTGATGTGCTTCCATCGTATTCTTCATCTTTTAGTTCTTGTCTACCAATTGTATAATCTAGCAAAAAATCAAAAAGGTCTGTTTCAACCGTACTACTTTCGGTATACAAATTGTTTTTTAATAGAAATTGCACGATTTTCTCTTGCGAAAAAAAAGAAGAAAAGAAAGAAAGACAAACAGAAAAAGATATAGCTACTAAAACAAATAACAAGAAGAATTTTATTCGATTTCTAGTTTTTTTCTTACTGACAAATTTCTTACGCATCATCATCACCTAGAAATATTATAAAATTTTTTTTCATAAAAAAATGTCGTTTTACGACATTAAAATATGATTAATTGAATGAGCGACTAAAGAAGAAATAATTTCTAAGTCTTCTTCTAAAGTATATTTTGACAAATAAGTTTTATGAAGTTTTAAAAGTGTTGGAAAACCTATGGATAATACGGGAATTTGAAAGGTTTGAAAGCTAATGGTTTTATTGCTGCGAAGTTGATCGGCAAAAATCATTCCACAGTCATTAATTTCTAAGGTTCTATTTAAATATTTGCTTTGATTGGTTACAAAACTATCTAATAAAATAATGACATCTGGTTGTAAATCTTTTACGACCATTTCAATGAGTCTAAAAGATGAGATACCCGTTTTATTTGTCGTTTCAGGAGCAAATAAAGCGACTTTTGGAATGGTTAAAAAATCGTTATATTGATTGGTCGCGATTAATTTATTTAAAACTTGCGTTCCAAACGAATCACCTAAAATAGAAGAATTTCCAAGTCCAATAAAGAGTATGGTATTTCCTTTATGATATTTGGATAAAAAAGTTTTAAATGTTTTTTGAAATACTTTTTCTAAAGTTCTAGGGTTTTCGTAGATTACTTGATCATCAAAAGTTAAAGTAAAGTAATCGCCTTTTCGATTTCGATAGATTTTTTCATCTTGTTCTTTTAAAACATAATGTTTAATTTCAACATTTCTTTCTTTTTTCTTCGCGATTAAATGTTCTTTTTCTAAAGAAACACCGGCATCTAATAAAAGGTTTTGTTTCATAAAAATCACCCTTAGTAGTATGAAACAAAGAAAGAAAAAACATACTATTTAATGAAAAAATCTCCAGGATATTTTCGCATATAATCTTGTTTCATTTGATTTAAAAAATGGCGGTTATGAAAGATTTTATGGTGATTTTTTATGACAATACGATCTACTCCATAATCTTCTATAATTCGAAACACCCGGGTTTTTAAATGTTCGTATTCTTCTAAATTCAAATCGTTTAAAAGTTCAATATATAAAGTTTCATTTAAATAATATAAGTCCATACCCTATCACCCATATTTAATTTAACAAAAAGAAGAAAAAAAAGATATCTTTTCGACAAAAGATATCATTATATTTAAGCGATTTTATCCCGGTCAGACCATAGTATATTTAAGCCATAGCAAAATTCTTATTATCACTCCTACTATGGATAACTTTTTTATTCAGCATTCCTTACTATATTAATAATTTTTTCAAAAAGATTATCATCATTTCGATTTACTTTTAGAGTTGTAATTCCCATCTCAGATGCACTACTAATATTTTCTTCATTATCATCTATAAACAATAAATCGTTAGGTTGAATATTGTATTTGTTTAAAATGTAATTGTAAAAATCTTTATTTGGTTTAATTTTATGAATTTCAGCAGAAATAAGAACATCATCTAAATACTGAACTTCCAAGTTTTCTTCGATAAAATTTCTAATATATGATACATGGTTTGTCGCAATTATTAAGCGAACACTTGGATATTTTTCTTTAATTCTTCTAAATATATCTTTTTCTGTACATTCATATAATTTATTAATTAAATATTCGGTTATATCTATTATTGTCGAATCTTTAGTTATAATTTTTCGTGCTTCTTTTAAATAATCTGCATCACACAAATTGGGTCCAAACATTCTTTCTAATTTATTTTCCTTGTCTGTTAAATCAATATCCTTTTCATGCACTAATACACCTACAAAATCAAAAGCAATTATTTTTATTATTTTTCTATTCCCCTTCTTTAATAATGACAAAACGCATCAAAAAACATTAAGTTTTTTTCTTAATGTTTTATTATAGATTCATTAATTTTTCTTTTACTTTTTTGCTTACTAAAGACATATCAGCAACAGTGCCAATTTGTTCTGTTAAAGTTTTCATGATCGGTCCCATATCTTTCATACTTGTAGGATTTACACTTTCAAAAACTTCAAGAATTTTAGCATCTATTTGTTCTTCTGTTAGTTCTTCTGGTAAATATTTTTGAAGAATTTGAATTTCTTTTTCTAAGTTTTCCATTTCTTCTGTTTTACCATATTTTTCATATTCAGCTATTGAATCTTTTCTTTGTTTTACATTCTTTTTGATTACCATTAAAACATCTTGATCTAGAAGTTCTCTTTTTAAAGAAATTTTTTCTAATTGTAATGCACTTTTTAACATTCTTAATACAGATAAGGCAAACTTATCTTGAGTTTTCATTGCTTCTTTCAAATCGTTATTGATTTGTTCTATCATAAATTTTCATCTCCTAAATTTATTTTATAATAAAAAAAAGAAGAATACAACTAAGTATTCTAATTATTACGATGTTTTCTAGAATTACGAATATTTTTTTTCTTTTCTTCTCTTCTTTTCACGCCAGGTTTCTCATAATGTTTTCTTTTCTTTAATTCTGAAGGGACACCACTTTTGGCTACTACCACTTTGAATCTTCTTAAGGCTTTATCAATATCGCCATCTTTAACAACTACTTTGTTAGAATTCATCTTCCAATTTCCCTCCCTTCGTCTTTTCTACACATGATTATAACACTACGAAAGCAATAAGTGCAAGAAAAAACGCACAAAAGAGTGAAAAAAGGCTGTTTTACACAGCCATTAATTCCGTTTCCTTTTCTTTGATTTTTTCATCGATAATTTTATTGTATTTTTGAATCAATTCTTGAGTGTCTTCTAATTCTAATTTTTCTTCATCTTCTGGAAGTTCTAATTTTTTGATTTCATTATTGATATCTTGACGAATATTTCTTAAAGACACTTTCGCTTCTTCTCCTAAAGCTTTTGCTTGTTTTACATATTCTTTTCGTCTATCTTCGGTTAATTCTGGAATTGTTAAAATAATCATTTCTCCATTATTTACTGGAGTGATTCCTAGATTGGCTTCATTGATTGCTCGTTCCATTTCTTTTAATACACTTCTATCAAATGGTTTTACAAATAACTGACGAGCTTCCGGAACTGTAATATTTGCTAGACTTTGAATAGGCGTTGGAGTTCCATAATACTCGACCATAATTCCATGAAGCATTCCAGGATTGGCTCTTCCAGCACGGATGGTCATTAATCTACTTTCTAAATTTTCAATTGCTTTTTGCATTCTTTTTTCATTATCCATATATTTTTTCCTTCTTTCTATATATTATTTGTAGCTAGTTCATTTCTAGCGATAAAATTTTCTACTTCTTCTTTTTCTTTGCTTCCTACTAATTCATCTGTAAGTTTTCCATCTTTAAATACCATTAAATAAGGTGTATATTGTAAATGATTTTCAAGTCGTTCATCAATACTCATAAATAAGACATATTCATTGTTATCTCGATCGTATAAACTACGATTCATATAGTAAGCATCTATTTCATATTTTGTAAATAATTCTTTTAAAATAGGAATATAACGTTCACAAGTATGACAGGAATCTCTAGATGAAAGTAAGGTAAAGGATTCTTGACGATTTATTTTTTCTAAAATTTCAGTAATACTTAATTCTTCTAAAAAATCAATAGTATAATCCGCTGGATTTGATTCTCCATTTTCACCAAAAATCCGGTTGTTGTTATTAGGGATTTGATCGATAAATCTTAGAACAATACGATCTCCTGAAAAAAGTAAAATAAGAGCAAGTACTACACATATGCAGTAAATTGTTTGTTTTCTTTTTTCATTTAAATGGATTCCTCGTTCTTTTTTGTCCTTGGAAAGAGGCACTTTATTCATAATCTTCCTCCAAAAATTTCTGAAAATACACACCAAATTCTACTTTTTTTTCTTCTTGTTTTTCCATAGTCCAATAATCATTAACGGATAAACTGCCATGTAAAATACTTGTTTCATCGTCATAGGCAATAATCTCGCCATCTTTTACTAGAACTAGTGTTGGAGCATAAAGGTTTTTTATGTCTGTATCTAAAGTAGGTAAATAGGCATCTAATTGGTCTACAATATTTTCATAATATGAATTATTCACACTACGATCATTTTTAAAGTTGTAATAATAGATCTCTTCAATACCAAAATACTTCGCTACTTCGTTTAACATATCGGCATAGGTATGACTCCACATATTTTCTGGAAAAGCAAAAAAGATAACCGCTGTTCCTGTATTCATCGTTTCTAAAATTTCTTTTCCTGTTTTATATTTAAAAACATTATCGCTTGTAATTCCAAATTCTTTTGTAAAACTTTCTTGATCGGTTAAATTTCTAACTGGTGCATTAAAGTTTTTTGTTCCTAAATAAATAAAGGCAGCAATTAGAAAAATAAAACTAAACAGATAAATTATTTTTTGGAATACAGGCATTGGTGCACGCTCTACTTGCATAGATATCCACTCCCACTTAAATTATAGCAAGGTTTTGCTAGAAAAAAAAGCTTGTTTAAGAAAAAATGTCTACTATTTGTTAAAGTTTAGCCTTTTTCTAACCAAAGATTAATCTGGATAGGTACAAGTTGTTATTCCATCTTCATAGTTAATTAAAACTTCTGTGGTTTCAGATATAAGATCTTGGGTTTTTGGATTCTCGAGATTTTCATCGGTAATCAATCCTTCTTCTAAAAGTAATTTGACTGGTACACTACAAGATCCAGTACTTCTACAGGTGTTTTTAATGCTTTCCGCTACGTTTAAATTTATATAAGTACAGGCAGCATTTTCTAAAGTTCCTTTAAAGTTTTCATATTGTTGTTCTTGTTGTTTGGTGTATGTTGCCGACAAATTACTCACGATGACTGTTCCTATTAAAGCAATCAAACCAATGGTGATAATTATTTCTATTAATGTAAAACCTTTTTTCATAGTATTCCTCTTCTCTATTTTTATTTTAAAGAAAATTGGTTAAAAATGCAATCCTAGGAATTAAAAAAGTTTTAACTAGACAAATCAAAACTTTGTTTTATTCTGCTTGCTTTTTTCCGTTTTAAAAAGTGAAAGCACATATAGAAAATAAAGCTAAAAATAACTAATAAATAAAAACTTATTCCCCTTAGTAGCATCATTCCAGAGGTTGCAAGGGCCTCTCCATAAATGACTTGATTGGCTTGTAAAAGAAGTCCTTCACTTACAACTACTCCACCAGGAAATGGCATGAAATCTGATCCTAAAGTAATACATACTTGAAAGGCAACGACTTCAAAAATGGACATTTCTCTTAAGCCAAATGATAGATAGATTACATAACTAATCGATAATATGCTAATACGTTGACATAGTAAAATTAAGTACGATTCTAACAAAATTAAAGGATGACGTTTCGTAAATGCAGCACATTCTTGATATTCTTTTAAGGATTCTTTTAATTTCTTTTCTTTTTCTTCCACTTTTTTATATTTAAATTTCTTTAGAAAAAATAAAACTAATTGAATGACTTTTTCCATTGTTTTTTTAGAATAAATTAAGACGAAAAAGCCAATCATTACTAAAATTGTCGTACCAAAACCTAATAATACTAGCCAATTAAATAAGGTATTGAAAGAAAAAAGTTCTTGAGAATAAAAAATTAATCCTAAAATAGCTAAAGTAACTAAGGCAAGTTTATATATTAGAGTGTTTAAAAGAATGACGACACTATTGATGCGATACGGAATTCCATCTCGGTTCATCTCCATCATTTGTACAGGCTGTCCTCCCATACTACTTGGGGTAATTGCGGAAAAATATACTTCGGTAAAGACATAACCTAATGCTTGATACCAACTAATTTTATATCCTAAGTGTTTTAACATTCTTTTTAAATATAAACTATGGAAGAATGCGTAAGAAGCTAAAAGAAGAAAGGCTCCTAGAATAAACCAAGGACTACAATTTAATAATGAATCAAAAAATTGACTCAAGGAATAATCTTTTAAAATAAAATAATAGGTTCCTAGTATTAATAAAACAAATAAAATTGCGGAAAATACATATTTTTTTATATTTTTCATAACTCACCAACCTTACATATTGTACCATAATCTCTAGTAAAATACCATGTCAAAAAAGGTCAAATATTCTTACAATCTTGTAAGAAAAAAGATAAAGCTTTATTGAACTTCATCTTTTAAATGTTTTAATTTTTCTTGTTCTTCTTGGAGTTTTTTCTTTTCTTGTAAAACTAAATTTTGAGGAGCTTTAGAAACAAAATTTTCATTATTTAATAATTGTTCTCTTTTTAAAATACTTTTTTCTAAAGTTTCTATTTCTTTTTGCTTTTTTTCTAAATCTTCTTTTGTTTCAGAATGTTCATTATATAAATAGATTTTATACTCATGATATTCAATTACTATATAGGATGTAGAAATTTCTTCGGAAATTATTTTTCCTTCCCATTTAAGTAATTGGCTAATTAAAGTATAGTCTGCATCACTCTTTATGAGAATTTTAAATTCTTTACCAAGATTTAACTCAGCTTTTTTATTTCTAAA
>CALVPL010000013.1 GCA_944351315.1 uncultured Bacilli bacterium
GAATTAAAAGATATGAAGAAATGGAAAAAACTCTATCTATTTTAGATGAAAAAAACGAAAAACAAGAAAAAAAAGAACAAGCTCTTACTTTAGAAAGAACTAAAAGAGCCAAACAAGCTGGATATGCCAATGGAGCTGCTCTACTTTTTGTCGTTTTAAACTTAGGATTGTTTTTAGCCTGCTTACTACTATTTTTCCAATAGTAGTATTTTTTTTATCCCATGCATATAGTTAAATATCGGAGGTTAAAACAATGGAAATATTAAAAGTTTCATCAAAATCAAATCCTAGCAAAGTTGCTGGTGCTATCGCCAATATTTATCGCGAACAAAAAATGGTCGAAATACAAACTATTGGTGCCGGTAGCTTAAATCAAGCGATTAAAGCCGTTGCCATTGCTAGAGGTTTTGTCGCACCAAGTGGCGATAATCTAATAGTTATTCCAGCATTCAACGATATTACAATTAATGGCGAAAATAAAACAGCAATAAAACTTATTGTAACAAATAAATAAAGAATCTTTTTCGAGATTCTTTATTTTTTTAAAACTAAAGCTAAATCTTTTGCTCCAATACCATGACCAAATCCAGAAGCATTTAATAAAATTTCATCTGTACAAATAGATTCTAGTTGTTGATATAATTGCATATTTTTTAGCTGATATTTTTGATTTTTCACATTCTTTTTCTTTAAATCTTCTAAAGCATAAGAATGAAAATAATGAACAGCTAAAACACCACCAGAAGCTAAAGAATTATACAAAACAGGAAAATTTTCTTTTAAAAATTGTTCAATAGGTATTCCAGCAAAAAATAAAATATTACTTAAAAAGATAAAATCATATGGTCCTTGAATTTTACTAAAAAGTTGTTGCTTATCAAAAATATCCATAGATAGAAATCCAACTTGTGATTTTAAAAGTTTAGCTTTTAATTCATAAAATTCTTTTTCATTATAAAAAGAAAAATTTTGTTGACATTTTAAAAGAAAATGCTCACTATTTTGAGTATATCGATGAGTAAATAATTTTTTTATTTGATCCATTGAAAAATTTTTAAACAATCCTTGAAAAAAAATAATAGATTCATTTGGTAAAAAAGCAATGGTTTTTTGAAAAGTTTCTGGAGTTAAAAAAGTTTGAAATAGAGTCAAAAATTCCTCATAAGAAAAAGCTTGAATAGCTGCAATTTTCAAATTCAACATATGTCTAGATAATTTATTAATATCAAAAGCATCTACAGTCGAAAATCCTTGATATATAGCTTCAATAGGTTGATCTCCACTACCATTCACAATCAAAGCTTTATTAGTATTTCTCTTAGTTTTCATTAATAGTTCTTTAAAATTATCTCCACCATTATACATCAATTTATCATACTCGCGGTAAATAGCTTGTCCCGTAGTATTAGCTTGAATCAATAATGAAGAATAATTTAATTCTTTTTTCACACTAATATCTTCCATAATATTTCCCCCATAAAGTACCATGTATTATATATTTTTTTCTATTTATTGTCAAATTAAGCAAACAAAAAGATTGCCTAAAGACAATCCTTCTTCTATTTTTTCTGCCACATTGCAGTTACTCCACAAGGTAAAACAAGTTGACTATCTTTCATCGGTAATCCAATTTCATCACTGGATATCTTTCCTTCTTGTTTTTTATTTATAGTCAAATATAACAAATTTTCTAAGACCGTTTTAGATAATCCTGTACTATAAGAATTAATTAAAAATAAGACAAAACGATCACTCATTAATTCTTGACAAGCTAAAACCAATTCATATAAATTTTCTTCAATAGTCCAAACTTCTTTTTTACTTCCTCTTCCAAAACTTGGTGGATCCATCAAAATAATATCATATTTATTGCCTCTTCTGATTTCTCTTTTGACAAATTTTAAACAATCATCAACAATAAAACGAATCGGTTTATCTTCTAAATGATTTACTTTTACATTTTCTTTCGCCCAATCTACCATTCCTTTTGAAGAATCAACATGCACAACACTCGCTCCAGCAGATAAAGCCGCGATAGATGCAGCTCCTGTATAAGCAAAAAGATTTAATACTTTTAAAGGTCGATTTTCTTTTTGAATTGTTTCTCTTAATAAATTCCAATTGGTAGCTTGTTCAGGAAACAAACCAGTATGTTTAAAACCCATTAATTTTAAACAAAAAGTTAAATCTTTATAATGGACATAAAAAGGACTGACAATGTTTTTTCTTTCTTCCCATTCTCCTCCACCACTTTTACTCCGATGATAAATAGCATCAGCATTTTTCCAAAGTTCTTTAAAAGTTTCATTAGGCCAAATAATTTGAGGATCTGGACGAATCAAAGTAACATTACCCCAACACTCAAGTTTTTCACCATGAGCCATATCTAAAATTTGATACTCTTTAAAATCTTCTACTATTCTCATTTTATTTTTCCTCTTGTTAAATAAATCAACATATTTTCTTGAAAATCTAAAACACCACAGAAAAATGTAAAGTATCCCATTAATAAAATACTTGTTTCATCACGAAAAGCAAAATTAGCACAAGTTAAAACTCCAGCCAAAAAGAAAAGTACTAACAATCCCATTTCTAAACACCAAACTTTACTTTTTCGATCATGGAAAAAATCAGCTCTTTTAGCTCTAGCTAAAGAAACAAAAAGAATCCAAATCAATAAAGTTAAAGAAAATATTTTAGGAGTTTCTGTCAAATCCCATAAAAAACTTGAACATAATAAAAGAATACTTACTAAAAAAATCAAAAATGAAGACCATTCTTTATCTTTATATTGAATAACAAATTGAATTAAAGAAATTATACTAAAAACACCTAGAAATAATCGATAAACAAAAGTTAAATCCAATATATTTAATAAAGGAAATAATAACAAAATCATTCCAAGTAAAACAATGGCTCCACTACCCCATACACTATAAATAATTCGTTCTTGTTTCATAATACACCTTCCATTAATATTATAAAATTATTTTTTCATTTTCACAAGAAAAAAAGAATGATCTAATTTCATTCTTCAATACGGTATGGATTAGAAGCACTACCATCACCAAATTTTAAGCTATTTGGCTTTAAATTTATAACAGGTCGAACGCCATATTTGAAGCTTGTAACAGAGCTATACGAGCCATCTGAACCTTTTACATAATATACATTCGCTTTACCAGAAAAAGAATGAGGAGATAATGACCAATAACTATTCCCAGTATATAAATAATAACTAGAATTAATACTTGTTTGTCCTCCAGCTATATGATTTTCGTCTGCAGTAAGTAATCCTATCGGATAAATAAGATCTCCATTGCCCATTATCTCATCATCAACAGTAAAGCGATCATTTTGCTGTTCACAAGTTAATCGGATTTCGTAATTTAAACTATATCCTCTATATTTGGTTTGTTCTGTTCCATAAGCCAATTGACTATAATCAGGAGCATTATTAAATCCTAAACTACGATCATTACAAAATAAAGTATCTACTATATATTGCTCATATTTAGTATTTTTTATATGACTTTCATACCATGCATCTACTACTGTTTTGATTGCACTATCATTCGTATTGGTTTGAGCTTTTTCTTTACTTGTCGTACCATACCTTACTTCACTATATCCAATCTTAGCATTACTACTACCATCACTTGGTTCTACACTTATTACTTTTCGGACATAAGAAGCTGATGAACTAGAATTTCGACTAACCATGTACCACCCAACATAATCTTCTGTTATTTCTGTTCCTAATAAGCCAATTGGATCTTTCAATGTAAACCGATCTTTTGCTGCATCATAGGTATATTCTTGAGAAAAATACATTGTTGAAGTTGGTCCAGGACTTAAAAACACATGAGTATACGCGGCATCTTCTCCGACAATGCCATCTCGATTTCCGTACATATATCCTACTCCAGCATTATCATCAGATACATTGGAATTTACAGTTTCTTGAACATTATCTTTTTTCCAATATTCATTATATGCACTTTCTCCTATTTGAGTATAATTTGTGTCTGCATCATTATAGCCATTTTTTAAAATATCACTCTTATTTGGTAAGGCATCGATGACACTTGCATCTCCGGCGTAGATCATTCTTATGGAATCATCCCCATTGATTCTTAGAATTCGCCAATAAGCATTAGCAAATTTTACCCAATTATTTTCTACTGTACCTCTAAAATAATAACTAGTTCCATAATCATCTGGGGCACTACAAAGGTAGTTGTTTGTAGCTTCCATTTTAGTTATTTTTACTGTTCCATCTTCATTTACTTCTGGACAGGCTCCTGTATCATCTAACTGAGCAATGATATTACAATTAATACTATCTTCCCCATATTTTTCTACACATAAATCGTAATCGGTTGGTATTTCTGTAATGTATGAAGCTGTGATTGTTATTTTTCCTTCAAATGTTTTATTGCTTACTGGATCATCCATTCCCACATTCTCATCAATCCATAATCCGAATGTATGTGTTTTTTCTTCATTATGATCTAAATATCCTGTAGTTAATTTATAAGATGTTGTTGCATTGTCTAAAGTTGTTTGAACAACTTCATTTTCGGTTAAAACTTTTGCATTAGAATCCAACATTCCTTTAACATATTGACTATCTAAAGTTGTTGTATTTAAGATTTCTAAATTCACTTTATAACTAACATAAGAAGCACACTTATTAGATATTTTAAATGTATAAGGAGTAAGAGTACTTCCTTCTTCATCCGTCATTGGATAAGCTTTAGAAAGAGTAATCGCTTCACTTTCTTCAATAAACTCAATATCAAAACAATCTGTTACTACTTGATTGGTTCCACTTTGAATATGCGTTAAATACCAATATGCATAAGAAATACCGATACAAATCATAAACAATATTAAAATAAACAATATTAAAGCTTTTTTATTTTCTTTTAAAGCTAGTACTTTTTCTTTCATATGCCCACCCATTCTTTTTTTATTATAACCTAAAACTAAAAAAAATTACTATAATCCCTTATAATAATTTTATCACACCCCCCCCCCCCCAGAGCAATTTGTGAGTTGGCTTTTTTACACAATGTTGACGTCTTTCTATTAAAAAGTTAAATAATTACTAATTTTTAAACTGACATTTTTAGTAAATGGATAAGAATAAGAAGGAGTATCTGTTAAATAAGGAGCAATAATAGCAACAGAATAAGTTGGACTTTCTCTTGGAAAATAATAAACTAAAGTTGAATTAATGACTTCTTTATCCACAACTCCATCATGATCACTATCATAAAAAGTTTCGGCTGTACCTGTTTTTCCTACAGCATTCAAATTCTTTTTGACATAACTTGAAGCCGTACCACCATGAAATACTTGATACATTCCTTCAGTAATTCTGTCATAGTAAGAAGCATCTAGTCCAACTTGATTTAAAAAGACATTATAATCTTCTTTTTTTAAACGTAAAGCATAACGATTTCCATAATTAGAAATTGTATTAATATATTGAAGTAAACTAATCGGAGTATAAGTGTCGTATTGGCCTATCGCAAAATTCAAAAGTAAATCACCTGCTACTTTAGTTCCCCGCATTCCTGTTTGTTCATTTGGATAATCAATTTCCGTTTTATTTCCAAGTCCATAAGACGAGAAAACATCGCGATAAGTTTTAAAATTTTCCTCAGATACATTAAAAGTCATATTGTATTTATAAGTTTGTCCAGTTGATTTAATCGCAGTTAAAAATTGATAGTAATTGGAAGAAGTTTTTAAAGCTGTAATATCATCGACATAACCCAATTTTTTATAAGAACACTTAGAAGGTTGACTATAAAGTTTCACACAACTATCTAAAACCTTTTTCCCTACTTCAATAGCTCCTGTCATATACCCAACTGTATTACTAGCCCCCTTGACTACACTTCCCATGGCATAAGAAGAAGTAAAAGCAGTGATTGTAATATCTGAAAATTCTCCTTGATCATTTAACCTTATCCCACTCATTGCCAATATGCCTCCACTTTTCGGATCACCCACCATCGCATAAGCTTCTTTAAAATATTTGGCACTTGTTTTTTTATGAGCTAAACTCATTTCTTCTTTTAAAATTTTTTCCAATTCTAATTGAACATCAATATCAATATTTAAAACAACATCACTTCCTACCTCTTCTTCTTCCAATAAAGTTAAAGTATTATCAGAATTAATAAAATATTTGGCTTTTTTTCCTCTTAATAAATTTTCATATTGTTTTTCAATCCCAGAAGTTCCAACCGTATCATTTAAAGCATAACCATTTTGGATAAAACTCGTTACCTCTTCTTTAGGAATACTTCCAATCGTTCCAAATATACTTTTTAACGTCTCACCATAAGGATAGGTTCGTGAAGCAGTAATTACCGATTTTAAAGAAGGAATATTTAAAGCCATAACTCGAGCCAATTCTTCATCACTTACATTTGAAAGTAAAATTTTATCTTCATAAGCATAGCCATCATTCATTAAAGAAAATAAATAAATTCGTTTTTGTTCACTTTCATCATAAGTTATCATCTCTTCAGTAATTCTCTCCCATTTTAAAGCTGAAATATCTTCATTAGTAAGTTTTCTTTCTTCCCATTTTTGCCATTCTTCATCCGTGATTAAATCCCGACCATTATTATGTGTAGCTAAATAATAATTTTTTAAATTTGTTGTAGTTAAAGAAAAACTTTTCACATAAGGTTCCAATAAAGAAGCTATCTTTAATTCCTCTTTTAAAGTACTATCTACCGGTTTATGATAAGCAATATTAATAACCCCTTGATTATCAACTAACACCTTGCCATTCCGATCTAAAATCCTGCCTCTTGGAGCACTACTTCCATAAACAATTCTTTCCATTTTCTCTTCTAATAAAACACTATAATATTCATGATTCGTTTGATTTATATTATAAAGTACCCCAAGGAAACTAAAAAACAAAAAAAGTAAAAATAATTTTAGTTTCATAAAAATCACCTGTTATTAGTATTAAAAAAAGTTTGTATTTCATACATTATATTAGGTGATTTAATGTATAATTTAGTAAAAAGATATATGGATAATTTAACAAAAGAGCAAGTAATGGATTTTGCTCAAAAAAATCAAGTTTTCTTATCGCCAGAAGAATTAGATTTTACTTATACTTTCGTGAAAAAAAATTGGGAAATGATTTTTCGTAATCCCAATTTATTAAAACTTGAACGATACAAAGATAAATTCTCTGAAGAAAACTTTATCAAAATTCAAAAACTATTTGCCTTATATTATCAAAAATATGGTCATTTATTATAATAAGAAACGATCGAATTTAATAAATCTGAATTAAATTTTCCTTCTTTAATCATTTGAATTTCAAACTTATAAGGAGGATAAATCTTTTCTTTATCTTCAAAAGTTTTCCCCACATAAGGTGTTTCTAAAATTTTAGGAACATCTTTTAATTTTTCATGATTGCATATTTTTAATAAATTGTCAAAACCAATTGTTCCATAGCCAATATTTGCATGCCGATCTTTATGAGAACTAAGTGGATTTTTACTATCATTAATATGAATACATTTAATTTTTGACAACGTTAAATTCTTCTCAAATTCCTCTAAAAATTCCTCAAAAAGATCCATTCGATAACCAGCATCATTTAAATGACAAGTATCTAGACAAACTCCTACTTCTTTAGAAACATTTTTCACTAAATAAGAAATTTCTTCTAAAGTACTTCCGCATTCTGTTCCTTTTCCCGCCATAGTTTCTAATAAAATTTCACAACGATAATTTTCTTTTAAAACTTCATTTAAAGCATCGACAATATTTTTTAAAGCTTCTTCTTTTGGATAACCGACAGCACTACCAGGATGTAAAACTAAATAAGATATTCCAAGTTCATCACATCGCGATAACTCTTGTTTTAAAAAATGAATACTAAATTGCCATTTTTCTGGATCCTTTTTATTAGCTAAATTAATAATATAAGGTGCATGACAAATCACATTTTTTTTATCAATATGATTTTCCTCCATCAATTTATCTGCTTCTTGAAGATATTTTTCCTCAATTTTCTTTCGCATCGTATTTTGGGGAGCCCCAGTATAAAACATAAAAGTGGTTGCTCCATAACTAATTGCTTCTTTTACACTTCCTAAAAGTTGTTCACTACCAAACGACACATGACTACCAATGATCATCTTTTTCCCTCTTTCTGCCAAAATTATACCAAAAGAAAAAGTCTATATCTAGACTTTAATTACAATCGGTTGCTGCCGTTGCTCCATTAGAATCAGATACATCATCCGTAGTTAAATTTTTATCTTGATTTGAAGCAATATATTTAGAACTACTTAACCAGCCTCTAATTTGAAAATCACCATTTGTATATGTAACTTCTACACTGCCATTATAACCATCTTTAGCCGTATAATAGCCATAATCCTCAGTCAATTCTGTATACGTATAACATCTCGTAGGATTACCCGCAGTAATTTTACCATTCATAATATCCATTTGAGCTGCAACTTGAGCTGAATTTAAAAAATCAATAAATTCTGTTCTAAAAGCTCCTTTTTCAGCATCTCCTAAAATTCCAAAAACGTTTTGACCAGCAACTAACATTATTACTGCTAAAATAACAATGACTGCTAATAACTCAATTAATGTAAAACCGTTTTTTTTCATTTTTCAAATCTCCTACTCTGTTATAAGAATACAAAAAAACGAGCAAAAAGTCAATAGTTTTTAAGAACAAATTCACGGAGAAAATCTCTTAAAACATCAAAATTATTCATATGTAATTAAATATAAATCATGACTATAATAAAGACTTTGGCGATCATTTAAAGGAATAAAACTACCTGAATCATCTCGCGATATTGCATGTTCAAGTGTCCAAATACCATTTACCTTTTTATAAAACAATAAATAACGTTTATACACATATTTTTTATTTTCATAAACACGTGATTCTGTATGAGCAATTAATTTATTAGAACCAAAATGCGACAACCTAATAATTTCTCCGTATTCATCTTCATAAGTACTTGTTGGAAAAACTAAATAATCTTTAGAAGCCGAACCTCTTGTAGCAAAAGGAGCCGATGCCGGTCCAATATGAATTCCAGTTGTTTCTGATTTAGACCCGCTATATCCTACCCAAGCTTTATTATTTCTATCCAATGCTGTAAAAATATGAATATTTGTACTATACCTTCCAGACATTTTTTCAGGTGGAGCAATCAAACTTTCAGTATCCGTAAAATATAAGGCATCTGCACCCAATTTATATAAATGCTCATCTACTTGATAAAAACTTCCGTTATTTACATTATAACGATATACATAATAACCTGGTCTTGGAGTTGAAGAAGAAAAACTGCAATTTTTTTCATAAGCTACCGTAATATCTGCCTCAGCATTCCCTTGTATATAATCGATTTCTCCATAACCAAGCCAGCATCGCTTAGCATCATATAAATTAACTTTATTAGAAGCCCAAACACTATTACCACTTACATTTACTAACATTGCTCCTGCTCGTCCATATCGAATATTACTATTTCTATTCCGATAAGAAAGACCAGCAAATAAAATTTTATTATCACTTATTTTAACAGCTCTCATTCCTCCAGCTCCTAAGCCATCATAACCATTTGTTAAAGTTGTAAGTGGCCCGAATGTAACTTGTCCATTAGAAGAAACATTAATGACTTGAGCCTTTACATAAGAATTATTATATTTCAAATCATAGTCCATGGTTTCTTTATCAAACGGATTTCTTCCTAT
>CALVPL010000014.1 GCA_944351315.1 uncultured Bacilli bacterium
GAAAGATGCATTATTTTAGCAATTGATTCTAGTGTATATATTTTATCGTCATAAAAGCCAAAACGCAATTTGATAATTTCTCTTTCGCGTTCTGGCAATTGTTTTACAAAATCTTGAATGATCTTATTTACTTCTTTGTTTTCGATTCTTTCGAATTCATTTTCTCGAGTTTGAATTTGGTCTACTAATTTTAGTTCATGATCGTGAGCTGCTTTAAATAATACCCTATCTAAACTGTCTATATTGTTTTGACCTTTCATGCTTTTTAAAAATCTCAAAATCTCATTATCTATACATTTTATAGCATAAGTGTTAAATGCAAATCCTTTAGATAAATCATAGTTATCTACTGCATTTATAAGTCCAATCATTCCACAGGAAAGCAGATCCATTTTTTCGTAATTTACCATCAAAAATCTGCTATTTACTTCATAAAAAACTAGTCGTAAATTATGGATTATGATTTTTTCTCGAGCTTCTTTAGAGCCATCATAAAATTGTTTAAATAAGCTTTCTGTTTCCTCTTTGGATAATTTTTCTGGGAGTTCTTTATCCATAAAATATTCTTTTGTAACCATATTTTCTCCATGTTCTTTCTTCATGCATTTTTAATTTTCATTTATATCTTTTGATACATTAATCCATTTATGATTTGGGATGGAATTTTCTAATTGTTCTATTGTAAGTTTTACCGCACTATTAGGTGTACCGCATGCTGGATAAATTATTTCATGTTCTTTTAAAGATTCATCAAGATATACTTCTACTCCTTCTTTAATTCCAAATGGACAAACACCTCCAGGAGGATGACCAATAATGTCTTCTACTTCACTTGCTGGAATCATTTTGGCTTTTTCATGAAAATTTTGTTTAAATAAGCTATTCTTGCATTTTGCATTTCCCGCCATCAAAATTAATATAGGTTGTTCTTTTACTAAAAAGGCTAAAGTTTTAGCTATTTCACTCTCTTCACAATTTAGTCTTTTTGCGGCCTCAGATACAGTAGCACTTGTATCATCAAATATAATAATATTATTTTCTAAATGATATTTTTTTAAATGTTCTTTTGCATTATTTAAAGACATTTTTTCACCTCTTTCTTGTATGTTTTAAATTTTTTTCACTTTTATCTTATGGTAATTTTAAGATCCTTTTAGAAATAAAATTTTTTTCTGATCTCATAATATCTTTTTCTTTTGCTCGGTAGGTTTTACCGTCATAGAAAATATCATAGATTATATTTAGATAATCGTATGAAGAAGTTAAAATTGCTGCAAGTTTTTTCCTATTTGCTGAAACATTTTTAGGAAGATATAGAATCCCAGAACGATATTCTCCATCCTTTTTTGATGTATCCATAAAAACAATATTTTCTTCTAATGCTATTTTAATTGCAATCAAATTTCTAGTATTCTTATATAAATCATCTAATGATACATATTTATACTTCTTTTTAGACAAATGTTCTTGCCAATACTGTAAATGATTTTGATAAATTGAATTTTCACGTATGATATGGATCGCTTCAGATATTGGTTTTTTATTGTGAATAATAAATATTTTAATGCCTGCTTTGGCCATATTCTTGCTGCCTAGCCAAAAAGTTTTTAATCGCTTCGGATCCGTTTTCAAAATACGTTTCTTTGATATTTTTTTCAAAATCTTGATAATTCTTTTACTTCAATTTCTCTAAAATAATTAACATATGGATCAAGTGTTTTTAACGATTCTTTTTGAATATCTGTAGGATTTATAGGAATTAGTAATTGGCCGTGAACTCCATTTAAAAAGAAAGTTGGTCCTTCATAGGTGGTTATATTATTAAATACAATGTTTCCTTCTTCTAAAAATTCATAAATCGGAGCATAAACATTACCTTGTGTAATCTTTTCCAACAATTCAGTTTTTTCTGGATAAAAATTTTCCACTAATTTTGCCAAATAATGTTGATGCTGATCACAGATCATTTCTTTATCTCCAATAGAAATTATTTTTCCATCATTACTCATGTCCGCATATAAAATTATGCCATCTGGACGAATCAATGCAAATTTAGGATGACCTTTCATATTATCAATCGTTCCCGGTTCTTTTAAATATATGCTTTTATTCATAAAATCAATCGCGTGCATCAAATTAATACCTCCTTTGTAAGTTTTATTATACTACATTTTACTCTTTAATAAAATTTTATTTTAGATATTTTATAATTTCTTTTTCATCCGGTATTCCATCTGTTTTACACCTTATTAATGGAAGTTCTGCTTTTTCTAATATTTGATTTTTTAACTGATCATTGTAAATTTGTTTTACGTTTCGTTCATCAAATACATTATGATAACTTCCGTCCACTTCAATTGCCAATCAATATTCTGAGGTTGTTCGATCAAATAATAAAAACATAAGGTAAATATCTTACACCACCATGACTATTTTCACTTGAGATCGCAAATTGCGACCTCAAGTTATAAAATTCATTTTCTGTTAACTGAAAACAAAAAGTATCAGGGAATCTTTTAATATTCCTTTTAATAACTTCATTAATTCTTCTTGTTTCTACTTGATAAAGCTTTGCCACATCTGATGATAGCATTACT
>CALVPL010000015.1 GCA_944351315.1 uncultured Bacilli bacterium
TAAGGCAATCGCATAAAAAATAATCCGTAAAAAATGGTACAATATATATTTTTTTCTTAAAAAATCATGTATTCTATATAATATAGGATGTGTGATAAATATGAAAACATTATTAAATCATTTTGAAATATTAGAAGACCCCAGAGATATTAGAGGAAAAAGACATGAACTAAAAAACATTTTTGTGTTGACTATCTACGGCACATTATGTGGCTATACCGATTTTGTTAATATGGTAGACTTTTTAACTCTTCATGAAGACTATTTTTCTGGTTTATTAGACCTTAAATATGGTATTCCATCTCATGATACATTCTCAAGAGTTTTTTCTATAATTAATCCTGATGAGTTTATGAATGTTTTTATTGATTGGATTAAAGAGATAACAGGTCAAAAAGGACTTCATGTTGCAATTGACGGGAAAGCTATAAAAAGTGCAAGAGATAAAGTGAATAATGGGAATATTCCTTATATTCTTTCTGGATTTCTTTGTGATCTCGGTATTTCTATTGGTCAGGTAAAAGTTGATGATAAATCCAATGAAATCACTGCTATCCCAAATCTTTTAGATTTAATTGATATAAAAGGAAAAATTATTACGATTGATGCAATTGGTACCCAAGAAGATATTGCTAATAAAATTGTATACGAGAAAAAAGCTGCCTATATCTTAAAAGTAAAAGACAATCAAAAAGACTTAAAAGATGATATAAAAACGTATTTTGATTTAGAATTAAAGAAAGATTCTACTGAACTAGACATTTTAGAAACGAGCTTTGAAAAAAATCATGGTCGAATCGAAAAAAGAGACTTGATTCTTCCATGGGAAATCTCACTTTAAAAAAGAAGCTCACTCGATATGCATTTGACTTTAAAAATATCGAAAATCTACTTTTTAATGTTATTTCGTCTATCTAATTCTTTACGTCAAGTTTTTATGCGATTGCCTTAGAAAATACCTTGATAGAATGAGAAAATCAAACACAGGTGATTTCCATGATCAATCTTGGTGAAAGAATCAAATATATAAGAGAAACTTATGACACCACTCAAGAAGAATTAGGAAAATATTTAAGTGTTTCAAAATCCTCAATCAGTCATTATGAAAAAAACGATCGAATAATTCCTTTAAAAAAACTTTCTTTAATGTCTAATTACTACGATTTATCTATCGATTATATTTTAGGAATTACAAAAATCAAAAAATATCAAGATTCAAAAAAGAATATTTCTTTAATGATAACTGCTGAAAGAATTCAAAAAATTTTACAAGAACAAAATATGTCAAATGTTGCTCTTGCTAAAGAACTTCATACAACCGAATCTTGCATTCGTAAATACAAAACAGGCCAAACACTAATCTTAACGACTTTTGCTTTAGAACTTTATTATAAATACAATTATTCCATTGATTGGATCATTGGTAAAGCAGAAAACAAAAAAATTAAAGAAAAACAAAAGATTTTCAATTAACCTTTTGTTTTTTTTTAAACTACACTTTTATAAAAATGAATGAGAAAAGTTGTATATTTTCCTACTTCACTTTTACAAGAAATAGTCGCATTACTTCTTTCTAAAATAGTTTTCGTTAAATTTAAACCAATCCCAATACTTTCCTTATCCGAACTACTTTTATAAAATCTTTCAAAAATATGTCTTAAATCCTTTTCGGAAATGCCTTCTCCATAATCTGTGATAGCTACTTCTAAATACAATGGATTTTCAGAAACTAAAACATCTATTTTTCCATTTTCATAAGAATGTTCACAAGCATTTTTTACAATATTTAAAATAGCTTCACTAAGCCAAGTAAAATCCCCCAGAATCATATAAGAATCTTTAATATTCATTTGAACTTGAATATTTTTAGCAACCAATTGTAACTCAAGTTGTTCTAATACAGATTCAAATAGTTTCTTTATCGAAACAGGTTCTTTTTTTAATGGAGTCATTCCACTTTCAATTTGACTTACTTTTAAAAGAGTAATAATTAAAGTTTTCATATGGAGAATAATTTGTTCTTGTTTTTTTAAAAATTCTTGTCTTGTTTTTTCATCTAAAGTAAAAGAAGAAAGATTATCATTTATAATAAGTAAACTCGTTAATGGAGTTTTTAATTGATGAGAAATATCTTCTAAAGTTTTAGATAATTCTTTTTTGGCTTGCGTAGAAGATTCTAAAGCATTTTTTAATCGACTAGTTACTTTCATTAAATCATTTTGTAAAGTAGCTAATTCTCCACTTTGAAAATCTTTTAAATTAATATTAATATTTTGAGAAAGTAAAGAAAATAAATAAGTATCTATTTGTAAAATCTCTTTTTTTCTTCTTCGTTCGTTTAACCAAAAATAAATAAAAAATACAAGCATTAAAAAGAAAAAGAAAACAAAATAGACAATATAGAAAGTTTTTTTCATCTCAGCTACACTATCTAAATAATCCAAGGAACTTAAATTCGTTAATCCATATTTTTCTAAAACAGAAAAATCATTCGTGGAAGAAACATTAGATAAAGCATCGATAATTTCCGTTTCCAATTCAGGATGATTCTCTAAAACTTGATTTACTATCATGGCGTTATTGGAAATAATTTCTCTTTTTGCTCGATCAAATAAAGAATACGTTCCAAGAAATCCTAAAAGAAAGAAAAAGAGAAAAAGAAAAAAAAGTTGAATAAGTCGCTTTTTCATGAAGGATCACCTATTTTATATCCAACACCTCTTACCGTTTCAATAATTTTTGGATGGTTTGGATCATCTTCAATCTTTTCTCGCAGTCTTTTAATATAAACCGTTAAAGTATTATCATTCACATATTCTTCATTGACATCCCAAATGTCGGCAAGCATTTTTTCTCGAGTAAAAACCACATTAGGATTCGTAGCCAAAATAAGTAAAATTTTATATTCCATAGAAGTTAAAAAAATTTCTTGATTGTTTTTAAATACTTTAGCACTACTAGGATCTATTTCCAAATTTTGAATATAAATTCTCTTAGAAAATGAAGCATTTCCCCTTCGTAAAACTGATTTCATGCGACTAATAAGTTCTCTAGTTCGAAAAGGTTTAGTAATATAATCCCAAGCTCCCATATCAAGACCTTGAACAATTGAAACTTCAGAATCATTTGCTGTCAAAAAAATAACAGGAACTTTTTCATGAATTTGTTTTAAAACTTCAAATCCATTCATATCTGGCAAATTTAAATCCAATAAAATTAAATCGAAAGGTTCGTGAAAAATCAAATCTAAAGCTTCTTTTCCACATAAAGCCGTAACTACTAAAAAGCCTTCTTGCTCTAAACAAAATTTTAAACCCATCGAAATAGATGCATCATCTTCAACAATTAAAATTTTTGTTTTCATAAAACCTCATTTCTTTAAAAATTATATCACGAAAGCAAAAAAAAGAAATGACGATTTTGTCATTTAATTTTCATAGTATATTGTTTGCCACGAATATTTACTAACAAATCTATTTTAGTAGCATTGCGGATATTTTGATCAATTTCAAACACCCAAGTATCAGAAAGTTCTCGTGGAGTAAGATTGGAAATAGTACTAGTATAAGTCTTATCATTTACTGTATATCTTACTTTCAAAAAATCTGTAACAAAACTGCTACTTCCCTTACGAGCTTCATAGTAATTGGTGTAATTACTCAAAACAAACATTCGATTTAAAACAAGTAAGGTTTTAGAAGAACCTGAAACTACTTTATTTTTTAAATTTTGACAAATAGAATTCGTACAACTTTGATAAGAATATTCATAAGAATTACTTATCAAATAATCATTAATTTGAATTTGGGTAAGTCCTAATCGAGTATCAGATAATTCTAAAATTTTTCCAAAATCAACTTCTCGAACATTCTCTGTTTCAAAAACTTTTTCATAATTTAAACGAACCGTTTTATAAATAGGGGTAACACTTCCAATTTCAAAAGTAACAGAATCTAGAATCTTTAATTGCATGGATTCGTTTATCAAAGAAGGATCCACTTCATATACAAGGACATAAACATTTTCACTGCCCGCTTCTATTCTGGTATTTCGAGTATAAGGTAATCCCAAATCCGGAAAATTCGCTGAGCGATCTAAAACAGGTTCAATCATTCGATTAGAAACAGAAAGGCGAAAATTTTCATAATCTAAAGTCGAAGCAGATCGACCATTATTTTTAATCTTTACGGCAATCGCCATAGAATAAGTATCTCTAACATTGCCACCTAAATCTAAATTGGTTAACATAGCCTCTTCTACACTTACTGCCAAACTATTATGCGAAATTCGCTGAGTTTGTCTATAGACACGGTTATACACTCCAAAATTCAAATATACCAATGTTCCTAAAACAACAACAATAATAACCGCTAAAATAGAAAAAGCAATTTTATTTTCTAATACATAATATTTAAATTCTCTTATAAAACGACGAGCTGTTCTTTTATATTTATAAGCATTTTTTCCAAAAACTAATTCAAATTCTTCACTATCTATATCTGTTATCTCTAATTCTTTTGCATCTTCATCAAAATTAAATTTTTTAATATCAAATCCAATACCTCTTAAAACACTATAACCTAAAAAGAAAAATTGAGGTAAATATACAATAAACGCAATATCACGATAGACTCGAACCGTTTGAGCAGTCAAAGTGGCAGCCTCTATTTGAGTTAATATACCATAACAAAAAGATACTAAAACAAATAAGACGATATAATACAACATCAAAAACAAATAAAATTTTGTATCTTTCTTCTTCTGTCGCATCAAAAAATAAATAGCTAAAACAATTAATAAAACGAGCAAAATCGCCAAATACATAAAATAATTAATATAAGTTCCAGCTAAATTGGTTTCAGTTGTAAAATAATTTGCACTTACATAAGAATTCAAAAAAGTAGCGATTGCACCAGTTCGAATAATTAAGTAAACTAATGGGATACATAAAAGCAAATGAATAAGCTTAAAATGTTTGATTAAGAAAGCATAAGGCTTTTTTAGAACCACACTGATCCCTCCCATCCTTTCTATAATCATACCACAGATAAAAAGTAAAGTAAAAAAAAACATGAAAAATTTTTTTCATATTTTTATCTCGGATTTACTAAAACTTGACCTTCAGCTAAATAAACAACTCCATTATTTTTTATTAAATCCATGCTTGGAATTTTAAACATATTCGCGACCATATCTACAGTATCGCCAGATTTCGTAATATAATAACTATATCCACTTTTAGGAATTAAAATTTCTTGATCTGGATAAATATAATCATCCATAGATAATCCGTTTAAACCAGCAAGCAATTCTGGATTAATATTATAACGTCTTGCAATTCCATACAAAGAATCTCCTTTAGAAATTGTATAATATTCAAAATAATTTTGATTGTTTTTAGGTACAATTACTTTACTTTCTGCTCTTTCAGTAAATGGTTGAAACATAAAATCACTTCCCTAATAATACAATATGTTAAAGTTTTTTTCATGTTACTTAATTCCAAATAAAAATCACATTCTTAGAATTAAAATTCCATTCAAAATATTTCATCAAGAAAATTTCTCCATAATCTAAAGAAAAAGCATATAAAGAATCTCCCCGTAAATAATACACCCAATCTTTGGTATAAGATACAATAGATGTCGGAGCCTCTTTTGAAATCAGCATTTGACTATCTTCAAATGTATAATAAAAATCTTGATCGATTTTATAAGATATAGGTAATACACCCGTAAAGAAGTTATCTTGATAAATAAGTTTATTCATCGAAACATCAACAAAACCATTTCGATAAGTAATTCCACCATTATTTGCCGAGCCAACTTGTTCCATCTTTCTATCTTGAACTTCAATTTTCCATTCTTTCTTTTCATGCTTATCAACTAAATAAAGAGCATTTTCATAAACACCAAGTACAATACTATCGAAATAAATAGGATTTTCTAAATTCCAAGTTTCAACTTTACCATTTTCCATATTTAATAAATAAACTTTTTCAAAATAATAATCAGCTTCATAATCTGGTATAAATAAAATGTTTTCTACTTGAGTAATTAAACTTGGGGAATAAATATCTTTTTGAAATAAAGATATCTCCTCTTTTGTTGTACCATTTAAACGATAAAAACCATGATAATTCCAAATGTAAAAAGTATGATACAAATAAGAAGAAACAGAAATATTTGAATACGTTTCATTTAAATTTTCTTCAAAAATATTTTCTTTATAACTTAATTTTTCTTTCATAGTATCCGAAACTAAATGAAAAGAAATTTGTTCATTATTTTTTAAACATAAAGGATTAAAACGAATTTTATTACTATTTAATTGAATACAAACTTCATCATCAACTGAGAATTCCTCAATATCATATATAAGTTTTTGTTGAGCAAAATGATCATCTAACTTAACATCAAAATAATTTTGATCATTTTTTTTAATGAAAAAAGAATAATAATTTTGATCTTTATGATAAGATTCAGTTACTTCAAAATCATGAATTTTATAAGAAATTGTATACTCCTTCTTACGAATCAAAAAAAAGAATAAAAACAGACAAAAAAGACAAAGAATTAAAAAAGCAACAAAACGACGTCTTTTTTTTATTTTACTTTTGGTGCGTTTCTCTACCATACTTCACTTTTTCTTTCATCATAAAACTCGAAATAACTGTTTCAAGTTCAACTAAAGAGTCCTTAGACAAATTAGAAATAACTATTTTTTCTCCAACAGTATCAATGACAATTTTTCCCCAAACTAGCCCTTGATAAACTTGCATATCATTATATAAATCTGGTGTTATACTGCTAAGAGCATATCCAAATAAAACTCGTTTTTGACCAATTAGAATTCTTTTGTTAGTAATCGCGATGGCAGCCGTTTGAAAAATATCAAATGGACTTTCATTTTTTTGACCAACAAAAGCATAAGTAACTACTTCATCTGGATTTACATGTTCATCAATAACTTTAGAATTTTGAAATATTCGCCAAGCAACTGTTGATGCGAATCTTTTTTTAAAATCTTTTGCCAATTCATAGCAACTCATGAATAACCACATCCTTAAAAACATTATAATATTTTTATCATAAAAATACAAACAAAAAGAAGCGATTAAGCTTCTTTTGTATTTCCAGTCCAAGTCCAACCTTCTAAATCTTTTGTTTTACTCCAAATCACTTCTTCTTTACTAACGGGTCCATCATTTTCGGTAGCCAAGATTCGTTCGGTAACATTTTCTTTAATACATTGATTTCCAGACAAATCATATCCAAGTGGACAACTATAAGATAAGAAAGTAGTTGTCTCAGGAACTATACAACGTGTTCCACTTAAAGTTGCCTTAGAATTCGTACAATAATAATAGCTATCTGTTGAAGTTTTCTTATAACAAGAAATATTAGATCCACGTCCTCGACTTGTATAACCTTCAGGACAAGAATACTCTACATTTTCTTCCACTAATGTTGCTT
The DNA here is from genome assembly GCA_944351315.1 of uncultured Bacilli bacterium. Lineage (GTDB taxonomy): Bacteria > Bacillota_I > Bacilli_A > RF39 > UBA660 > Ventrenecus. Next base: position 7,476 of record CALVPL010000015.1, read on the forward strand.
CAATGGTTCTTAAGCACTTACCATTACTCGTCAAATCATATCCATAAGAACAATATGGAGTTTGACTAGTAGATTTAGTTGCCGATTCATATTTATAACAAGTAATAGAAGAACCATTACCACGACGACGGTAACCAGATGGACATTCATAGGTTCCACTTGTCTCTTTATAACGTACTTCTTCCAAAGTATAACATTCACTACCATCACTTGTTAAATGATAATCGGAATTACTACAATACTTTTCAATATAACTATCATCATAATGACGACAAGTACTTCCTCTTAACTCATCTCCATCATCACATTTTTTTACATATTTTCGAATATATCGATTATAACGAATTTTACCATTATCTAAGTATTCATCTATGTCATACATTCTTTTTTCATTTTCTAAACGACTAATATCATAATCCTCAGAATAAGTAACCTTACCATCAAATAACCAATCGCTTAACTCTTCTCTTGGAGAATAAGTAATATAACAAGAATTCATTGTCGAATCTTTACTTCCAGTTAAACATCTAAAAGAATAATCGGTAGTAACATAGCAAGATCCATTAAGTAAAGTACCACGTCTACAATAAGGTTGACTTGAAGAATAACTAGGATAAGTAGTAAACAAGCAACGACTTCCAGATGGAGTTCCGCCCTCAGGGCAAGAATACGTAGTAGAACTTCTATATTTTACTGTTCCTTCTTTAATACACAACTTGCCATTTAAAGTATAACCAGACGGACATTCATAAGAAGCTGTATTTGTTGTTACAATAGGATCAATATATTCATATTCATAACCACTTGCCTTATAACGAGCTGCTGTATTTTTAGCTGGTGTAACTTTATATTTAGGAGTGGCTGCAATGACATCGGTCGTATTATATTTTAAACAATAACGGCCAGAATTATAGTATCCTTCTGGACAACTATATTTTTCATTCGTTGTTACAGTTCTTGTTAATTCATAAAGAATATTTGACGACTCACCTTCGGTATTTTCTTCAGTATATTGAACTGGATAAGTCGCAGTTTGTGATTCACCACCACAAGATAAATAAACCGTTAAATCATAATCATCAGAAGCTCTTTTAGTTAAAGAAACATAACTATATTCTTTACTACAAACATTTTTATCTTTATCCTTTAACTCACTAATTAAACTAGCTTCTTCCATATCCTTTAAAGTCATTACTACTTCTTCATCTTCATTAATAGGTCGATGATCTTCTACTTTATAGTAAACATAAGCAACTTCTTTCATTTGTTCCATATTTTCAGTAAAAGTTTTCGCATCTCCACTATTACGAACTTTTGTAACAATAAAAATTACCACAAAAGCAAATACCAAAAAAATTCCAAATCGAATCAAAACAGAAACATAATCAGCTCGAAAAGATAGTACTTTTAAACTTTTTTTCTTTTCTTGAGATGATGATGTAGTATTAGTTTGAGTTTTAGGTTCTTTTACTTTTTTTTCTTTAGAACTAGTAGACTTATTAAAAAATTTTTTTTCACGTTTTACTTTTTCTTTTTTTACTTTTTTAGCAGGTTCTTTTTCTTCATACATAAAGGATCCCCTCAATTCATTTAAAACAACATTTTATTAAGCTTATAATATCGCATAAAATTTGATATTGCAACCATTTTGTGTTATAATTTAATCACGGGGCAGTTTTGGTTTCGACAGCAATTACTAGCTAAGACGGCAAGTAGTAGGCATACTTAAAATGCAAACCTTAAAATTAAATGACGAAGACTATTCGTTTGCTTCTTTTGCTCCAGTAGCAGCCTAACAGTAGGTATAAAGAAGGCTTTTATTCACTTTCTCTTATAGGGTGTTTAAAGGTTCATAAATATAAGATATATAAAATTATTTTCCTTAGATAATTTTACGAATTAAAATAAGGATCGTATACTTTTTTGGTGTGTTGGATCCAAGAAGTATATTAAAGAAATTCCAACTAAACTTGTAGAGGTTTTTTCATAGGATTGTTTGGACAGGAGTTCAACTCTCCTCTGCTCCACCA
>CALVPL010000016.1 GCA_944351315.1 uncultured Bacilli bacterium
AAGGATATCTAAAATTTTAAAAATTCGGTTTTTAAAATCTTTTTTGCGTGCAATAAAACCATTAAATCTCAAAAAATACTTTACATTAATATTTTTGTAAAGCAATTTTTTTGAAAATTACAATAAAGAAATTAAAAATACGAAAACTCAAATAAAGAAAATATTTGCATTTTTCTTTTTTTTATAATATACTTACATTATGTGAAGTTTTTCTGAAGTTGCAATGAACCTCTTTCATGCTACTTTGGTTAAACCGATTAAAAAGAAAAGGAGGAAAATACTATGGCTATGTCTAAAGAAAGAAAAGCTGAAATTATTAAAGAATTTCAAAAATCTAAGAATGACGTAGGTTCTACAGAAGTACAAGTTGCATTATTAACAGAAGAAATTAATAATTTGACAGAACATTTTAAGACACACATTCATGATTATCATTCAAAACGTGGTCTTCAAAAAATGGTTGGACGTCGTAAAAAATTATTAAGTTATTTAAAAGATACAGATGTAGTAGCTTATCGTGAATTAATTAAAAAATTGAATTTAAGAAAGTAGGCACTTAGTTTTTGTGTCTCTTTTTTATTATAAAGGAGTAAAAAAAATGAAAAAAGTATATTCTATGGACTTTTTTGGTCGAAATATAACCGTGGAAACAGGTTGGCTAGCGAAACAAGCAAATGGTTCCGTTTTAGTAAGATATGGAGATACAGTAGTTTTATCTGTAAGTGTGATGGGAAAAAATGTAATATCTCAAGACTTCTTTCCATTACAAGTTCTATATCAAGAAAAACTTTATTCAGTTGGAAAAATTCCTGGAGGATTTATTAAAAGAGAAGGAAGACCAACCGATGAAGCCACATTGGCAGCTAGAATTATTGATCGTCCATTAAGACCAATGTTTGATGAAAACTTACGAAATGAAATTCAAGTCATTAATACAGTATTATCGGTGGATCAAGATAACTCACCAGTTATGACAGCATTACTAGGATCATCTTTGGCTCTAGGGATATCAGAAATTCCTTTTGATGGCCCGGTATCTGGAGTAGTAGTTGGTAAAATTGGTAAAGACTATATCATTAATCCAACTGTCGAAGAATTAGAAAAAAGTGAATTAAATCTTACGGTAGCGGGAACAAAATCGGCAATTTGCATGGTTGAAGCCGGAGCAAGCGAATGCAGTGAAAAAGTAGTTTTAGATGGAATTTTATTTGGTCATGAAGCGATTAAAAAACTTTGTGAATTCCAAGAACAAATTATTTTGGAAAGTGGTAAAGAAAAAGTTGAACTAGATAAAGCAGAATTAGAAAGTGATTTAGTAGAAGCTGTTACAAATTATGCATATCAGAGCATTCTAGAGGCTATTCAAATTAAAGACAAATTAGAGTCCGCTGGTAAAGTAGAAGAAATTAAACAACAAACCATTGGCTATTTTACAAATATGTATTTAGAAGATGCGGCTTTAGAAGATAAATTAAAACAAATAAACAAAATTTTATACAACTTAGAAGCTGATGCAGTAAGAAGCTTAATTACAGAACAACATATAAGACCAGATGGAAGAAAAATGGATGAAATAAGACCATTAGATGCAATGGTTGATTTACTTCCAAGAACTCATGGATCCGCAGTATTCACAAGAGGTCAAACACAGAGCCTTGCAACGACAACTCTAGGAGCTATTGGTGAACATCAAATTTTAGATGGACTAGGAATAGAAGATGCCAAACGATTCATGCTTCACTATAATTTCCCAGCTTTCTCAGTTGGGGAGATTGGTAGATATGGTTCACCAGGAAGAAGAGAAATCGGTCATGGAGCTTTAGGAGAAAGAGCACTTTCCTATGTAATTCCTTCAGAAGAAGAATTCCCATATACCATTCGTGTAGTTTCAGAAATTCTAGAAAGTAATGGTTCATCAAGTCAAGCAACGATCTGTGCAGGTTGTTTAAGTCTTATGGCTGCCGGAGTTCCAATAAAAGCTCCAGTTGCTGGAATAGCAATGGGCTTAATCACTTCAAAAGATGGTAAAAAATACACAATCTTAACCGATATTCAAGGCTTAGAAGATCATATGGGAGATATGGATTTTAAAGTAGCTGGAACAAAAGATGGCATTACCGCTTTACAAATGGATATCAAAATCAAAGGAGTAACGCGTGAAATTTTAAAAGAAGCTTTAGCTCAAGCTAAAAAAGCTCGTTTGCAAATTTTAGAAGTAATGCATGATTGCATTAAAGAACCACGAAAAGAATTAAGTCCATATGCACCTAAAATTGCCACTTTCCAAATTAATCCAGAAAAAATTAAAGATGTTATAGGACGTGGAGGCGAAATGATTACTAAAATCATTTTGGAATCAAGCAATGTCAAAACTGTAAATGATAAAGATGCAGTTAAAGTAGATTTAGAAGACGATGGACGAGTTATTATTTATCATACAGATCAAGCTATAATAGATGAGACAAAACGAAGAATTCTAGATGTCGTAAGAGAAGTTGAAGAAGGAAAAATTTATACAGGTAAAGTCGTTAAAGTAGAAGATTTTGGTTGTTTTGTAGAACTATGGCCAGGATGTGAAGGATTAGTACATGTTTCTCAACTATCTCATGAACATGTAAAAAAACCAAGTGATCTTGTCAAAGTAGGAGATGAAATTCTAGTGAAAAGTCAAGGATATGACAATAAAGGAAGATTAAATTTATCTCGTAAAGATGCTTTACCAAAACCACAAAAAAAAGAAGACAAAAAACATGAGTAAAGAATAAGTCAAAAAATGCTTATTCTTTTTTATTGAAAAAAAGCTTTAAAAAAGCTCCAAAAGGAGTAGATACAATACTAGCTAAAGGAGAAACTGATGAATTAAAGTTTGATGATACCAGTGATAAAAATTTAAGATATATTGGAGCTAATCCAAATAATTATGTGAAATTTAACAATGAACTATGGCGAATCATTGGAGTCTTTAATAATGTAAAAGATGAAA
>CALVPL010000017.1 GCA_944351315.1 uncultured Bacilli bacterium
CATTATCCATATCTACAGAAACGGTAATTATATAATTTTGATCATCCATAAAGGTTTTTCCTTGATATCCATCAAATGTTCCGTTTTCTTCAATTGTACTTACTGCTTCATTATAACTTTCTTGATCATCAAATTGATAAGTTATAAGTTTGCTTCCATTATATAATTCGCCTTCTGGTGTAATTCCAAAACGATATTGAACATTTGTATTAGCATTTACTTGAGTATCTAAAGTTTTTTCACAATACATATAGCTTGCTGGAGCATTGACATTTACTACTAAAGTGGCTGTAACTGTTGTTTCATTTGCATATTCATCACTAGCTAAAATGGTAACTTCATATTCGCCTTCAACACTTGTATCTACTGGATTTACAAAAGAATAAGTTACTTCGGATGCATCATCTACTGCATCAATAAAATCTTCTGGAGTAACTTCAGTATTTGGAGCAACGACTACTTCTTTTACTTCTATTACTGGTCCTTTTGTATCTTTTACTTCAACAGTTTGAGTTGGAGTTGTTCTATTTCCACAAGTTACTGTATATTCATAAGTTCCAACTGTAGCTGTATCTAAATTTGTATTTACTGTACAACTTGAAATAGCTATTCCACCGGTTACTGTTGCATAGTAACTAGCATCTGTTCCAATTTCCGCACCTAATTCTACTTCTTTTAAAATTGGGGTAATATTTACAGCAGGTGTTTGAGCTTTACTTGCTGTTAAAAAGTAGTAAACTCCGAATCCAATAGCCGCGATTAAAACAACGATTAATACAATTAATAATGGTGTATTGATTTTCTTTTTCTTATTTTTCTTTGTTGGTTCTTCTGGAATTGGTGGTGGTGTTGGTACTCCTCCCATCATCCCAATTGTATTATTAGGATTTGGATTTTCCGGAGGCATTCCTCCCCCCATTGTTGGTGATGCAAACATTGTTTGATTCATATTGTTATTAGGCATCATGTTGTTTTGAGGTTCTTGCATCATTGTACTAGCATTTAGTGATGTTGCTTCTAATGGAGTAGCCACATTATTTTCTGGCATATTGTTTTGAGGCTCTACCATACCAGCTGGTTGTAAATTAATGGATTGATCTGGAGTCATCGTTTGACCAAAATTTCCATTTCCCATATTATTTGCAACTGGACTTTCCATTACTGGAGGTACAGCTGGATTTGCTGGGATTGTTTCTGGTTGTGGTGGCGGTACTGGGGCTCCTGGAACAGGAACTGGTCCATTATTTGGCATAGGATTCATTGAAGGTGCGGCATTTAATGTTTCCATATTGGAATTTACTCCATTACCAGAGTTCATATTTTGATTATTCATTTCGTTATTATTCATAATTCTACCCTCTTATTCTATAATACGTTTCTATTATACTAATTTTTTTGGGTAAAGTCAAAAAGAAATTGTGCATTTAAATTTGAAGAGCAACAAAAGTGCATAAAAGGAATGAAAATCTTTCTAAATAAAAAAGGATTGAATATTCAATCCTAAGCATTTCTAATTTTATCCATATAATAGTTTATCTTGGTTGGCCAAGCAGTACTAGCTGCATATTTTTTTCCAATAGTTTCTGGTGTTGTTAATCCCATATTAATATAGTTTTTAGCAAGGTTGGCGATCATGGCTTCAATACCTTCATCTAAGCTATTAAAAGCTGCATAAGATCCACATCCAGATCCTTTCATACCACCTACGTTGTTACAAGAACGAGCTAAATTACTACAAGTCCATGTACATCCTGTCTCATGTAGGGTGATCGCTAAAGCTAAATAAGGATCTACACCATATTCAATTGAATATTTAGCAAAACTCATACCATAACCTTTTAAACTACTATTTAAACTTTTCTCTAATTTAACAGCTAATTCTTCCATGGTCATACCATCGTATACAATTACGGGTGAAGAAGCTTTTAAACTTACTATTTCAATTTCTTGTTTTAAACTTTCATCGTCATAGTTTATTTCTTTAAAGCTTGCTCTTTTTGCTTTAACCATAATTGATTCTAATAATGTATTTGCTGTTGATAATAAAGTACTATCCATCGATAAGATTGTGATGTTTTTGATCATTGCTGAAAAAACTTGGATACTACATATAACGACTAAAGCTACACAAAATGCTTTAATCGAGGGTAACTTTTTCATATCAAACCATCCTTCTTTTTTCCGGAAAGTGAATACATTATACTATACTTTATGAGGATTTGTCAAATTTTTAACTTTTTTATACGTACATTTGTATTTGTTTTTGGCTTTTTTTCTAGGAAAAACCTAGGTTTACCCGAAAAAGATAAAAGTGATTATAAATGCAGCAATTATACCTACTGCATCGGCAAATAACCCGGCAGAAAGAGCATGTTTTGTTTTGGTAACCTTAATTGATCCAAAATATAAGGCTAAAACATAAATTGTTGTATCCGTACAGCCTTGTAAATTGGAAGCTAACCTACCCACGAAAGAATCTGGGCCATAAACTTCAAAAATATTACTCATAATGGCTAAGGAAGCTGTTCCAGAAATCGGCCTTACTAAAGCCATTGGCAAAACATTTATTGGAATATCTAAGGCATTTAAAAGGGGTGTAAAATAAGAAAAAATAAATTCTAAAAAATGAGAATTTAAAAAGAGATTTGTAGCAAAAACCATGGCAATTACTGCCGGAGCAATTCTAAAAACTGTGATTAAACCATCTTTTGCTCCGACTAAAAAAGAATCGTAAATATTTACATTTTTTTTAAATCCATAAAGAATAATAAATAAAACAAAAATAGGAACGATAAAATTGGATACATTCATTTTTTCTTTCTCCTTTTATAATAATCGAATAATAAACCGGATACATTGGAGCATAAAGTAGCTAGGATACTGGTTAGAATAATTTCCGAAGGATTGGCACTTTG
>CALVPL010000018.1 GCA_944351315.1 uncultured Bacilli bacterium
TGATTTATAAATATTAAGTTCTACTAATTCAGCAGTAGTAATATAACCATTGTTTTTTTCTAAAAATTCTATTAATTTTTTTTCATTATTCATAAAACCACCTATTTACTTTTGTACATACATTATAGCATTTTGCCGAACAAAAGTAAATATAATTCCCTTAAATTGTCGAAAATTATTTTTTTATTTAATTTTTCAAGGGTTTGGGATTTTCCCATAAATTTGCAAATGCGGAAGTTCATTTGCAGTGCTGGCTAGGCTAGGACAAGATTAATTACTTAAAAAAATATTTTTTATATATTAAGTTATTTTTTAGCTTAGAAAAAGACTCTATTTAATTAAATTTTAAATAGAATCTTGCTTTTTAAATTGTTTTTTTAATTTTAATGGATTAATACTTAAAATAATTAAGTTATATTTTATTTTTAAAAATTCTTCAAATTATTCATCTTTTATATCTTTTATATCTTTTTTAACGCTTATCATCATAATTCTCCATAAATTAGTTCTTTCAAAACTATTTCTTCAGCTATATTTTTTATGTTATTCATCTTACCTACCCATAAAATTTTATTATTTTATTTTAACCTTTCATATAGATATTCATTTAACTTATCTTTCATAAGTAATTCAGTATATAACCCTCTTTTATTCTTCTTTAGATACTCTAATTTAATTAATCCATACTTTCCTATATTAAATCTTTTTTTATCTTCTAATTTCAAATCTAGTAATAAATAATCATCAACTTTTGTGTAACTAATGTTCATAACTATTTCCTCGTTTCTTTCTATTTATTTTGGCTTTAATTGTTATACATTCGTTACACAATGACCATCACCACCCCAGAGCAATTTGTAATTTTACTTTTTTACACAAAATGAACATCGATCATAAATAAAACAAAATAAAAAAAAGAAGAACATATCTTCTTTAAAAATATAAAAAATAAATTACTCCGCACTATCAAGAGCTAACTTGATCATTTTATCTAACGATCTTTCACGTTCTTCAATGCTTAAAAATGTTTTTTCGAATTTACTGTCCACAACGGTTAAAATAGCCGCAGCTTCTTTCCCAAAACTGTCTGCAATATGAAATAAAGCAAAAGTTTCCATTTCTTCACCGTACAAATCAATATTTTCTGGAACTCTTTTCAAAACATTTTCATTGTCTGAATAAAATCCAAATTGTTCTGTACACATCACTGCACCTTCATGCATAAAAATACCTTGTTCTTTAGCAGTCTTGCGAATTTTATCCGTTAACAATCTGCTTGGAAAAGCTCGATGAGTTGGATCACCATTATAAGAATACGCAAAATTCGATTCCGTATAACTTTCTGTAGCTAAAATTAAATCTGGAACCTTCACTTCTTCTTTTAATCCACCACAAGTTCCAATACGAATAATTCTTTGAACATCAAAAAAATAATATAGCTCAAATGCATAAATACTTACACTTGGCATTCCCATTCCATGACCCATAACGGTTACTCTTTTTCCATTATAATAACCAGTATATCCAAACATATTACGAGCTCGGTTAATCATTTTAACATCGGTTAAAAACTTTTCGGCAATATATTTAGCTCTTAAAGGATCTCCTGGCATAATAACAGTTGGTGCAACATCCTCTTTAGTACATTCAATATGAGCAGGCTTGATATGCTCCATCACCTTTGGTGCTTTCACTTTGTCTCCCTCTTTCTATTCTAAAATTACTATATCAATTTTTTTTGAAAGAGAAAAGAAAAAAGTTCATTCCGTTGTAAAATTATGACAAATAACTTTATTTAATAAATTCAATATTTAAAAATTCAATTTGATTTACAACTAAATCCTTTTCCGTTTTTTCTTGAACTAAAGCTGTAGTTAAATATTTTTTATGATCATCAGCAAAAACCGTTACCACTGGTTTATGGATTTTATCGCCTAATAAAACACAACCCAAAAAATTGGCTCCACTAGAAATTCCAACACCAAGGCCTAATTCTTTAGCTAAACGTTTACTCATTTCTAAAGCTTCTTCATCACGAATTAAATAAATTTCATCGATCATATCTTCATCAACCAATGCTGGAATAAAATCATCCCCTATTCCTTCTATTTGATGAGGACCAAGAATTTCTTTTTTAGAAAGAAGTGGCATATTGGCTGGTTCAATCGCCGCAACTTTAAAATCCAAATTTTTTTCCTTTAAATATTTTCCGATCCCCATTAAAGTACCACCTGTCCCAACTCCGCTTACAAAACCGCCTATTTCTTGATCGACTTGGGAGAAAATTTCAGGTCCAGTGGTTTCATAATGAGCCAAAAAATTCGCTTTACTACTAAATTGATCTGGATAAAAAGCATGATTTTCTTGAGCAAATTTTGAAGCTTTTTCCAAACAAGCCTGAAATCCTCCTTCTTCTTTTGTAACTAAAGTAAGTGTAGCTCCATAACTTTTCATAATTTTTTTTCTTTCTTCACTCGCCCAAATAGGCATAAAAATATGAACCTTATGATGGAATAAAGCTCCTAAAGCGGCTAAAGAAATACCCGTGTTTCCACTTGTCGCTTCTACGATAGGTTGATTTTCTTTTAAAGAACCATTCTTTTTTCCTTCTTTAATCATATAATAAGCAACTCGATCTTTAATACTCCCAGTCAAATTAAAACTTTCCAATTTAGCAAAAATCACATTTTCTTGTCCGCGAAAACGATACTTTATTTTTACCATCGGGGTATGACCTAAAACATTTTCTATCATAAACCAAACTCCTTTTCATTATTATTTTATACCTTTTTTCAATTTTTGTACAAAAAAAGAATTTTTTTTCCAAGTTTATGATACAATGATTGAGGTGATGAGTTTTATGAAAAAAATGTATGAAATCCATAACAAGGAAATTATTCCAGTAGAAGAAAAAAAGAAAAATTTTTGGATTCATTTAACCAATCCAACAGACGAAGAAATTAAAGCGATCAGTGAAGAACTCCAAATAGAAGAAACTGTATTAAGAAAAACTTTAGACAAATCTGAACTTCCCCATATTGAAATTGAAGAAAATTCAATTCTTTATGTCATCAATATTCCTTATGTTATTTTATCAAAAACCAAAAAGAAATATCGAGCTTTCCCATTTGGAATCTTTCTTTTCGAAGATGGTGTTTTAACAGTTTCAACAAACAACCACCCTATTATCGGAGATATTCTCACAAACAAAATTCCAAATTTAGATTTTTTTAACCATGATACTTTCCCAATTTATATGATTGGAAAAAGTATGGAATATTACTTAAAACACTTAAACGAAATTCAAGAAGACATTCGTTTAAAAGAAAAAGATTTAATTAAAGCTTCAAGCAATAAAGACCTTGAACATTTATTAACCTTACAAAAAAGCTTGTTATATTTCACAACATCCTTACAAGGAAACCGAGCAGTCTTAGAAAAAATTGAAAACAATAATCGTTTAACAAGTAAAGAAATTGATACATTAAGAGATGTTCAAATTGAAATCAAACAAGGAATTGAAATGGCAAATATTTGTCGAGAAATTTTGGAAAACACTATGAATACCTATAGTTCCATTATTTCTAATAACTTAAATGACATCATGAAATTTTTAACTTCAATTACTTTAGTTATTTCTATTCCAACTATGATCGCATCTTTTTTAGGAATGAATGTTTCCCTAGGAAGTTTTGGAACCGATCCATATTCCTTTGTTATTATCATTGCTCTATCTTTTGTCATCGCGATTATTTTAATTATCATTTTAAGAAAGAAAAATTTATTATAAAAGGCCGAATTTTAAAATTCAGTCTTTTTTCTTTACCAACGACCACAATTCAAATGATACTCTTCACAAATTTCTTCAGTTAACACTTCAACTTCACTATAAGCTTCGCCACAAGGACCGGTTCGTAAATATGCTCCTTCTTGAATAAAAATGGTATCAATATTTTTTTCAAAAGCTAAAATTCCTTCTTCTAATTTAGCATTCAATTCAGGATATTTTTCTGGTTCTTGCAAATCGATAGTATGATATTCATAACCAAATTCATGATTTTCAAAAGTTGGAAGAAATTTTCCAACTCCAAAAGAAGAAGATTCACTCCATATTTGAAATTTTTCTAAAGCAGCATTTTCTTTTTCTTTATCAAAAATCAATTTGGAATAAATGTCATTCCATTCATGCGGAGCAATTTCAATACTACCAACATTAATTCTAGGGTAACCAATATCAGTAATTTCAATTTTCTCTCCTAATATTTCAGAAGCATTTGTAGGAAACATCCAACCGCCACATAAAGTAGAATGTCTGGATTGATAAATCATAATATTATCATTTAAATTAATTTGATATGTTGGAACCGTTTCATTTTCATTCCCTTCTAAAGATTCTTCATTTTTACAACCTGTAATTCCAAATAATAAGATACTACACAATAAAACTAAACTCAATTTTTTCAAATTTCTCACCTTACTTCATTTTATTTTTTTAATTTAAAACCATCTTTAAAAGCTTCACCAACTCGTTCACCCACTTTATAATATCCATGAGTAAATGGATCAAAGGCAATGGCATCTACTTTTGAAATATCCACATGTTCTCCATCCACCACTTTTTCATCCGCGGTTACTTTTACAATTTTTCCGATAACTCCACATCCGGTTTCATCATTTTGATATTCAACAAACTCACATTCCATACAAATTGGAAATTCATTGATAACTGGAGCATCCACTACTAAAGATTTTGCAGCTGTTAAACCACTTTTTTCAAATTTATCCTTAACATTATTTCCAGAAACAACCCCAAAATAATCGGCTTCAACAACATGGCTGGCATCCGCGATACTCACCGTAAAAGCTTTTCTTTCTTTAATATTTTTAACTGTCTTATGATTTTCTGACAAATTTAAAACAATGCTATTTCTTTCTAACATCATTCCCCAAGCAGCATTCATCACATCGATTGTATCATCTTCATTGTATGTAGCAATCATGAGAACGGGCATGGGAAAAATAGCCTCAGTCGTTTTAATTTCTTTTCTCATATTTTTTCCTACCTTTCAAACACATTGTACCACATCTCAAAAAAAAGTTATAGTCTGTTTACTTTTAAAGATCTCCTTTATAAAAATAAATTTTTAATGCATTCTCTGAGTATTTAGGTTTTGATACATCAATATCTAATCTTTTTCCAATAAAATAAATAACAAATTGGGAAGCAATTAATAAATCGAACTCTGCCAAAAATCCATCATATTTACTTTCAATAATTATAGCGTCATTTCCCAAATATTTTAAGAGTTCACTTTCGTATTTACTTGTAGATTTTTGTTTAAAATAAATAGAACAAGTCATATCTGAATTTTCATAGTGAATAAATCGTCCATGAGAAAAATTCTTTTTTTCGTGCATAATACAAGTAAAGATTCCTGACTCAATAATCTTGCTTTCTAAATCATAGCAAGCCGTATCACTATAATCTCCTCGAAAAAGATGAATAAAACCTTGTTCCTGTAATCTTTCTATCACATCTTTATTAAACAAATTTTCTAATGTATCTTTCCAATAAGCTATAGATTTTTTTACAAATTCATTCAAATCAAAAGAAGGATCAAGAATACTGTAATAATATTTTAAAAAGAGAGCTGCTGGAACTACTGTTCCTTCAAAAGATAAAAATCCTCGTTCTTTTCCCTTATTAGAAGAAGTCCTATAACAAAGGATATTTTTTTTCAATATTCCTGTTTTTAATACCACTGTTTTTAATTCACCTTTAGTTACAATATAAATATTTTTCTTATCAAAATCTTTAGCACTTCGAATAATATCATTAGTAGTTCCAGAATAGGAAAACAAAATTACTTTATGAATATTTTTATTATTTCGATATAAAACATCTCGAGGATATAATGAATAAGTGTTACATCCAAATAAAGAATTAATAATTTTTGAGGCAAAATATGCTCCAGCATAAGATCCGCCTGTACCAACAAATAAACAATTATCCTTTTCATTAAAATCAATATCATAAATTTTTTCACTTGCGTGAGAATTCATAGCATTTAAAATTCTTGTTTCCAAATGATTCATATTTATATTACATCGTTTTATTTTCTTTCTGTCTATAGGCACGAATGTATCACAAGTACAAAAATTCGTTGTTTTTTTAATTTTAAAAAGTGAATATATATGTCCTCTTGCACCCATTTTAGAAACTACTTTTTTAGTAAGTTTATTAGAATTTTCATACCATTTTGAAAAAAGAACAGGATCATATTGAAAATGATTTTGTAAACAATCTTTAAGAATACTAGCTATAAAAGCATCTCCAGATCCAGTAGAATCTACAACTTTTCCTTTAAAAAGTAAATCAAAATCATATATCTTACCATCAAAAATAAATGTTGCCCCATCTTCACCTCGTGTTATAGTCATAAATTTAGGTTTTAATTGATTGTATAACTCTAAATCATTTTCTACTTTTAATTTTGTAAGCAAAAAATTTGTTACTCGTTCATTAAAATTTATAATTTCAAACTTATTTTCTAATTTTTCAAGAATTTCTTCAACACTTAATTTTTCAAATTCAAAATATTGTCCTAAATCCAAAACTTTTTTATTTAAAGTAGTATCAATAATTCGTTGATTTTTTTCATTTAAATTATCAAAAACAAGAACATCATTTTTTTGAATATTTTGAAGTATATCATCACAATCAAGCAAACTTTCATCATACCATTTTTTTTGATTACAAAAAGGACATCTTTTTTTCGATATAAATGTCAATTTATCCTCCATAGAAGAATAAGAAACATGAAAACAACGCGTTCTTACACCATTAACAACCTTTATATTTGAAACATCAACCTTTAAATCTTCCAAACTTTTAATAGCAATTTTTCCTTGAACATCGTTCCCGCATGAAGCAAAAACAGAAGTAGAAATTCCCATATTGGCAAGATTGGCAATAATGTTATGAGATGTCATTCCTCCATTAACCCCCAATAACTTACCATTTAAATAATAATAATCTGTAACTAAATCTCCAATACTTACTACTCTCATTTATTTAATCTCCTTTTATATAAACCTACTTCGCTATTTTCTTTATAATCATGATTTTTAATTAAACATTCTATTATTTTTTTTCTATTTAAATCAAAAACACCTAAAGAATCTACATAAGTAACTTTACCACTATCATTTTCCCAAGAGTTATCTTTCCAACTATAAGGACTACTAAAACATAAACCATATATATAGTTAAAAAACAAATGATAGTCAATTGCTGCTGGATTCTTTAAAAACATTTGATCAATTCTATTTATACTCGGATACCTTACTATGCAAACATTTCCAACTTCAATATCATAATCATACAATGAATTAATAGCTAACTGTAAAGTTTTACCAGTTAAAACATTATCATCAAACAAATCAACATTAGATCGATGCATATCTTCCAATCCTATTAATCCTCCAAAATCATGAATATTGAATTTTCGTAAATCAATCAATTGTATCTTTTCAGATAATTCTTTTAAAGTATATATGTTCCCAGTATTTAATAAATCAATCATATAAAGCATATTTGCTAATTTACTCATAATACCGCTCCATCTAAAAATATTATATCATCTTTCTAAGTTACGAAACAAAGAACAATATTTTTTAATAATCAAATAATTCTTATTATTATCACACTCTGTCTTAAATCTTTTCTTATTTTTTATTTAAGTTTTAAAACACATACACATTCAACATGTTTCGTAAAAGGAAACATATCGTATAATTTTATCGATTCTATTTCATAAACTTCTAAAAGATCTTGTAAATCTCTTACTAAAGTTTTTGGATTACAAGAAATATATACAATTTTTTCAAACTTCTTTTCCTTTAAAACTTTTCTTACATTTTTATGTAACCCACTTCTTGGTGGATCAACAACTACTTTATTTGCTTTTAAAGGAATTTTTTCTAAAAGATCCTCTACCTTCCCAACATGAAAAGAAACATTAGAGATATTATTTAAAGAAGCATTATAAATTGCATTAAAAATAGCTTTTTGATTTAATTCAATTCCTACTACTTGT
>CALVPL010000019.1 GCA_944351315.1 uncultured Bacilli bacterium
ATTTTCAAATTTTAAAGATCGGTATTCCAAATTTCCTAAAGCATACTGAAAATATTCATCAATCATGCCGGTATAAAGAACTTTTTTACCTAAGGCATCATATTTTTCTTTTTCTTTTAAATAATCAGTATTGACTAAAACATCACAATTTTCGAGCATTTTATCAATGATAACATTATAGCCTCCCATAGGAATTCCTTGATAACGATCATTAAAGTAATTATTATTAAAAGTAAAACGAACTGGTAATCTTTTAATAATAAAGCTCGGCAAATCTTTACAATCTTTTCCCCATTGTTTTTCAGTATATCCTTTAACTAATTTTTCATATATATCTCTACCTACTAAAGAAATGGCCTGTTCTTCTAAATTTTCTGGTGTTTTCCCATTTAATTCAGCTTTTTGACCTTCAATTTTTTTCGCAGCATCGGCTGGGGTAATCACATCATCCCATAATTTGGTAAAAGTATTCATATTAAACGGCATATTATAGAGTTCATCATGATAATTAGCAATTGGAGAATTTATATAATTATTAAATTCACAAAATTGATTTATATATTCCCATATTTTTTTATTGGATGTATGAAAAATATGTGCTCCATATTTGTGGACATGAATTTTATGAACTTCTTCACAATATATATTTCCTCCGACATGACTTCTTCTTTCTAATACTAAACATTTTTTGCCTAATTTTGTCATTTCGTAAGCAAAACAAGAACCAAACAATCCTGAACCTACTATTACATAATCATATTTCATATTGGACCTCCTATTACAAGGATACTAAATTTTTTTAAAAAAAACAATTTTATTTTTTCCTACTCCAAACAACTTCCGTTGTTTTTGTTAATCTTTCTTCTAAAATTAATGGATTAAAGATTAAGTTTGCAATATTTTCTTCACGATCAAAAGAAATTTCAACCTGTAAAGCTCCATTTTTTTGACGATCTTTTAAATAAGATGGAACTGTTGCATATTGATAAATAAAATTTAAAGAACTTAAATGAATATGGCCTAGAAATGAGAAAACTACTTTATCTTTCAAACATTTCCCATTTATGTATTTATGAATGGCGTTTTGATCCAACTCATTAGAATCCGGCAAATTAAAACGTCGATTTGGATGATAAAGAGCTAGTTTATTGTCTTTATTAAATTCTAAAAAAGCATTTTTGTATCCTAATGAACAGAAATTTTCATGATTGGACTGCAAATATTTTAAAAGATCTACTCCGTTTTCAGCAAAGTTTTCATCATGATTACCACCTAATGCTAAAATAGGAATTTTTGAATCTAATGAAAAAGCTTTATCGATTTTTTCCAGAATACCATTTAATTCTTCTAAAGTGTGTACGTGATGTTTTGAAGAACAATAACCGGCAAAATCACCAAGGTTTACTATATAATCTATTGCATTTTGATACGCATAGTTGTACAGTTTATCCATTTGCCTTAAAAGATTCTCATTACTATCCCAAATATGAAAATCCGAAGTAAATAATAGGCGACAAGGTTTGGAATCTGGAATCGGCATTTGCACTCTTTTTTGACTAGGCAAATGTGGAGTGCTAATACGATATTTTAATGGGATAGATATTAGACTTGGCTCACAAGAGTAAGTTTTTTTAAATTCTTCAAAAAAGCTTTTTAATTCTTCATCTGTTAACTGAATAGAAGATGTTGCAAGAAGGATTTTTATTTGTTCATAATTTAAAGGAGTTTTACGTAAGGCTTCATAAAGTAAAGAAAAAACTGTATCATTTTCTTTTAGCTTTTTTAGTTCTATTATTCTTTTCATTTCAGCCAATTCTTGACTCATTTGAAAAATTTCAAAATTATTTTCATGATACTTTTCTTCTATAATTTTCTTTTCTTCTTTTAACAAGCGATTCTTATCTAATAGTTCTTTCTTGGCCATTTCTAACGCATGTTTTTCTTTTCGCAAATTCTTATTCATTCTCTTTAATTCTTCTATTTTCTCGTTTTCAGGGGTTTCTTTAGATTCTGGAACTGTTTCTACTCTGTCGGTTTCTTTTGCAACTTCATCTAAATGTTCTAAATATTTTTTAGGAATTAATTTTAAAATCCAATATAAATATTTTTTGCTTTCTTCTTCAAGACTTAATGGAAGTGTTTTTTGATAAAATTTCCAGATTTCTTGATAAATTTCTAATGAATAAGATTTGTTTGCTTTAAAATCATAATACATAATTGCATAAATCAAATAAATCATTTTTGAAATATTTTTTTCTAAGCTATTTTCAATATCCATTTGTTCTATTCTTTTCAAGAAAAATAAAAGCAATTCTTCACTGCTAAATTTAGAGTGCAATCCAACTTTTAAAAAATCTTGATAAGAAATCAGATTTTCATTTTTCTTTAAAATTCCCAGAATATTCTTCTTACATACAATATCCATAACTTGACCTCACTTTGTTTTATTTTAACATTAAATGAGAAATTGTAAAGATGAAAAAAATACCAATTCGCCACATTGGTATTTTTAAATTCCTAAAGTAATTTCTAAAGTCATTGTATTTGGATCAAGTAAGGTGTCTTTTGGAATATTGGTGCTTACTACTTTTCCGTAGCCATTTAATGTATATTTTAAGCCTAATAAATTACAGAAACGAATGATTTCATTGGTACTCCAACCTGTTACATCGGGCATTAAAATATTAGGATCATTCGTAAGTAAGAAAACTTTAGAACCGGCAACTACTTTTGTGCCGTTTAAAGGATATTGATTGATAATATATTTTCCCTGGCCTAAAACGATTGGTGTTACTCCGAGTTTTTTTAATTCCTCTTGAACGGTCGCGACATCGCGAGATAGATATTGAGTTAAATAAATGATTTTGGAACTATCAACGTCGTTTTGTTCGTTTGTTACATCGACCAAATTGGCCACTTCTTTAATTGTGCTCGATACAACAGAATAAATATCACTACTTGGTCCCACAAATTTTTTGGTTGCAAAATAGAAAATGTATTGTGGATCTTCATAAGGAAACATTCCTAAAAAAGATTTAATATAATCATATTCCCCAGTTAGATATCCTCCAGAAGTTGAGGCAATTTGAGCTGTTCCAGTTTTACCGGCGATCGTAACATTCGATGGAGCATAACCTTTATTATAACTAAAACTATTGTAGACAACATTATATAAAAGTTCTTTCATTTTTTCGATGGATTCATGGCTAGCGATTCTCTCTACTTCTGTTCTTTTTGATTGCATTGTAACATTTCCTTTACTATCGACAATCTTATCGACAATGTAAGGTTTAATCATCACTCCGTCATTGGCGATGGCACTCATGGCTTGCAATAGTTGAATAGGTGTTACTAGTATTCCTTGGCCAAAAGAAGCATTAGCAAGCTCGGATTCATAAGTAATATCTACGAGTCCTTCTGCTTCTCCTGGTAAAGTGATTTCCGTTTTATCACCAAATCCACATAAGTTATAGTAATCGTTTAATTTTGCAGATCCTAATTTTAAAGCAAGATTGGTCGCGGCTACGTTTGATGAATATGCAAATCCTGTATCATAGCTAATTGTTCCCCAACCAACATTGTTAAAATCTTTGATAACCGTACCTCCATCACTTAAGGTAATTGTTCCAGATTCAAATGTATCTGAACCATTATAAATTCCATTTTCTAAAGCAGCAAGCCAAGAAAAAATTTTCATGGTACTACCTGGTTCAAATTGGTACCCCACTAGCGGATTTAGATAATTGGTTAAACCTTCTAAAGTATTCGGATTGAAATTTGGGTTGGATGCACTTCCGACAATCGCTCCCGTTTTGGCATCCATTATTGTAAACATTGCCCAATCTAAGCTCTTATCTTTTGAAAAACTTGTGATAGCATTTTCTAAAACATTTTGAACATCGCTATTGATGGTCAAATAAATATCTGATCCGGATACAGCATCTTCACCAATTTCTTCACTTTGAGCCATTTTATATCCGTAAGCATCTTGTTGATATTCAACATAACCGTTTGTTCCTTTTAATTCTTCATTAAAGTAGGCTTCTACTCCCATTTCGCCTACAATTTCCCCTTCATCATTACTTCTTGCATATCCTAAAATATAGGAAGCCCATGAAGAGTTTATATATTGTCTTTTTTTAGCAAGAGTTTCAAATTCGATTCCTGGTAAATCTAAAGCAATGATCGCTTGCCGTTCATCTTCAGTAATTCTTCCCCAGTTACCTAGTTCTACTTGATATAAATTTTGATCAAAATATTTTTTTAAAGTATCAATACAACTTACTTTACTTTCTTCACTGCTTGCTAAAACTTCACATAATTTTGCTGCCGTTCCTTCTTTATCTACGACGTGCTGAGGATTTTCCATGTCAGTAGTTCTAGAAGGAGATAAAATGGCAATAATTTTATAAGAATTGGCATTTTTGGCTAATGGTTTACCATCGACATCATAAATAATTCCCCGGCTTGCATATAGAGTTTCTTTGGTCGTATTACGGTTACTTGCAAATTCTGTCAAATTTATTCCATCGACATTGTTACTTAATACTACATAACACAGTTTCGCTACAATTACACAGAAAAAAAGACCAACAACGAGCATTGTCAGCTTTAAATTCAAATGAATTTTTAGAAATTTCATTTTGGTCTTCTTCATTCATAACTCCTAATCATTTACATTTTTAATGTTATCATTATTATAAGCCAAACCTTTTTCTGTTGCAACCTCTTGAATTTTATCTAAGCTTGCCAATTCATCGACTTGCATACTTAAAGACTCATTTATTCCTTCTTGAGTTTCAATTTTGCTTTTCATTTGTTCTAATGCAATATTGGTTTCAGACAATACAGCTTTAGTAAATACTGTACTAATTGGAAAAGCGATTAAGGCAAGTACAATGAGTACATACATAAATTTTTCTCCTTTTAACATTGTTACTTTTTTATGAGTCTTTCGCATCTTTTCAGATCCTTTCTATAATTCTTAGTTTGGCACTCGCACTTCGTGAGTTTTCTTCTAACTCTTCTTTACTAGGAAGAATTGGTTTTTTATTAACTAAACGAATAAGTGGAGCAAAATCTTTAGGAATTTCAGGCAAACCACTTACCATTTTATCTACTTCACTATATTTTTTAAAGGTTTGTTTCACGATTCGATCTTCTAGAGAATGAAAGGTTATTACTGCTAAACGTCCTTGGGGTTTTAATAAAGAAATGGCATCTGGTAAAACTTTTTTTAAATCCTCTAGTTCGTGATTCACTTCGATGCGAATGGCTTGAAATATATTTCGTTCAGGATGTGTTTTGTAATAATATTTAGCTCCCACCGCAGATAAAATAATATTTGTTAGTTCGGTTGTTGTTTCAATTTTCTTTTTCTTTCTTTCGGAAACAATTTTAGAAGCAATGGACGAACTCCTCTTTTCTTCGCCATATTGATAAAAAACCTCTTTTAATTGTTCATAGGAATAGTCATTTACAACTTCTATGGCACTTAAGGATTCTTGTTGATCCATTCGCATATCTAACTTTTCTTCTCGCATGAATGAAAAACCGCGATTTTCATCAAGTTGAGGTGAAGAAACACCTAAGTCAAACAGTATTCCATCTACTTTTGTGATTCCTAATTCTAAAAGTTTTTCTTTCATATGAACGAAATCGCTATGGATTATTTGATAATTACTCCCGATTTCTTTTAAAATTTTCTCTGAATAAGAAATAGCTTCTTGATCACGATCGAAAGCGAATAATTTTCCCCTTTTTATTCTTTTTAGAATTTCTTTAGAATCTCCGGCATACCCTAATGTGGCATCCACATAAATACCATCTTCATGAATGTTTAATCCAAAAATGGCTTCATCTTTTAAAACGGAATAATGCTTCATACTAAACATCTCCAAATAAATTTTCAGCAATATCGCTTAATTTTTCTTCGTTTTGAGCTAGAAAGTTGTTCCACTCTGTGAGTCCCCAAATCTCGATTCGATCGTTTGCGCCGATTATCACGCATTCTTTAGATAAACCGGCGTAAACAATTAATGGGGAGGCTATACAAGTTCTTCCTTGACGGTCAAACTCGCATTCAGTGGCACCAGAGAAAAAGCTACGGATAAAAGTACGAGCATCTTTTTTGGTAAAAGGTAGAGTATTTAATTTTTCAACAAGTTTCTCCCAATCTTTCTTAGCATAAATGTATAAGCATTTTTCAATACCTCGAACGACGATAAACTTATCTTCCAATATTTCTCGAAACTTAGTTGGAATTACAATTCGGCCTTTTTCATCAATGTTATGATGATATTCTCCCATGAACATTTGTAATCCCCCACTTTCTTCCACAGTATACCACTGTCTACCATTATATTACTAAAAATATTTGAAAAAGTAAAGGAACGAAAGAAAAAAACAACATAAAAAAAGCAACTTGACAATCAAGTTGACAAAAAATATTTAAAACAAATGGATAAATTCCTTTCCAGCTTAAAATGTATTTATATATTTTTTCATCTGCATTTTTTGTAAATCTTGGATACTTATATTTGTCGCTTTAGAAATAATTCCTAGATCAATCCCAGCTTTTATTAGGTTATGAGCTGTTTCCATTTTTGCTTCATCACGACCAATATCTATTCCTTTATCTATTCCAACTTCTTTACCTAACTCATATGGATCATAGTACAATAAAGCATCGAAGTTTTCCATAATTTTTTCAGCTTCTTTTTTTACATCTGTCATCAGTTCATCTCCTTTATACATTTTTATTATTTTTTCTTCATCTTCTTCAATGAATATATAAAGTAATCGGGCCAATTTTCTTTTCTTGATATCATTATAGGCTACTTTTTTTAACCAGTCAAGATTGATATCATAAATTTCTATTTCTTCATTTCTTTTACTATAAATATTTTCTTCTATAAGGCTTGTTTTATATACAAATCTCTCTTTTTTAAAACGATCGTAATTATCTATGTTTATTTGAATCACTTTTTTTCCTAAACGATAATCTTTTGATTTTTTTAAACTTCTTAAACTTAATTGATGTATATAGGCTAAATTTTTTTTATCTAGTTTTTCAGAATAATCTTTATTTACTTCAATATTGTAATAGTTTTCTTCCGTTTCATAAATGATATCTACTTCACTATTTACGATGTTTTTATTCACTCCGATATTCGGATGAATAAGCTTTAATTCTTTTCCTAATTCTTTTTTTGTTATTTCTTCTATAAGTTCTTTTACATATTGCTTTAAAACTTTTGTCTTTCCAGATAATATTTTTTTGATTATTTTGTCTTTTAACAGGTCTCTTTCGGTATACATTCTTTTCTCCTTTTTCGAGAATGTATTCTACTTCTTTTCTATATTTTTACAACTTTTTCGACAAAACATCTCAAAATTTTTCGAATCTTTTTCCTATAAAAAACAACTTGATAATCAAGTTGAACTTTTATTTTTTTATACTCTGAAAAGAGAAAAATTTTCTTAATTCTTTTTCTGTTTCATCGGCTACTCCAAATAAAACTGCATATACTAAATGCATTTCATAAAGAACAATTTGCTCCGTACTTTTTTCATGAATTAGAGTAAAATCTCTTAAAAAGTTTTTTAGCCCGATCATTTCTCTTGCTTTTCCTTTTAATGAATCGGGAATTTCAAATTGTCCTACATCATTAATGGCAAAAATGTTATCTGGAAATGTATATCCTTCTTTTTTTAATTTTTGATAGGAAATACGAAGTAGAGCTTCTTCTCTAAGTCGATAATTAAATCTAATTTTACTTACTTTTACAGTTTTTTTAAAGGCTCCTAATAAAAAAATATGTTTAAAAACTTTCGTTTCAAATGGATCAGTATAAGGAATTTTCTTTTTTACTTTCGCATAATAAATTCCTTTTTTCATATAAACATCTACATAACCTTCTAACTCCCACTTTAATAGGCAAGCATAAAAGACATTTTCGATTCGACTCATCATTTGCCCACAGTAGGCAAGCCAGAAAGCTTCACTTAATGTTTTAAATGGCAGATCTCGAAAGTAAAAGTTTTCATTTTCTTCATTATAAACTACCTGATAATATCTCTTTTTGTTCTTACTATTGGTCATAATGTTTATTGCAATTCCTAGGATAAGTGCTATAAGAACAATAATTTTCATTACGTCTGAAATCATTTTTTTCACCTTCTACTTTTATAAGTCGTATGTAAATAACGATGAGCAATCTCGCTACCAGGTTCTATTAAAAACTCTTGATAAATCTTTTTGATATCTGGATTTTGATAAGCTGCTTTTATTTTAGTTTCACTATCTCTTTTATAAAGACCCGCGATTCTTTTTTCTTTAAAAGTTTGTTCCATACCTTCTGGATATTTAGGCTGTCCACCACCACCGATGCAACCTCCTTGACAATTCATAATTTCAATAAAATGATATGGACTTGTTCCGTTTTTGACATCTTCTAATATTTTTTTCGCAGCACTTATTTTATGGACTACAGCAAGGCGAATTTCTCGGCCATCAATTTTTACTGTAGCCTCTTTTACATTTTCATAGCCTCGAACTTTTTGAAATTCAATATTTTCCGCTGTATAGTCTTTTCCCGTTAAAAAATAATAAAGTGTTCTTAAAGCAGCTTCGCAAACACCACCAGTACTACCAAATATTGTTCCACCGCCACTTCCTTCGCCTAATAAAGAATCGAAAGAACTTTCTTCTATTTTTTGGAAATCCATCTTTTCTTTTTTCAACCAATCGGTTAATTCACTTACCGTAATAACTGCATCCGTCCCGGCAATTTCTTCTCTTTTAAATTCGAATTTTTTGGCAGTACAAGGTGTAATCGCGACTGTATAAATTTTTTCTTTATCTACAGATATTTGACGAGCAAAATATTCTTTTACCATAATTCCTTCCATACCAATTGGACTTTTACAAGTTGACAAATGATCTAAAATTTCTGGATAAAATGTCTCGGCATATTTGACCCAAGCTGGACAGCATGAAGTAAACATTGGAAATACACCTTGATGTAAAATTCTTTCTTTTAATTCATTGGCTTCTTCCATAATGGTTAAATCGGCTCCAAAAGTAGTATCTAGGACATAAGAAAATCCCAAGTTTCTTAAAGCTCCAATTAATTTACCAACTAAAAATGTTCCTGGTTCATAGCCAAAACTTTCTCCAATAGAAACTCGAATTGCTGGCGATGTATAACAAATTAAAATTTTTCCTTCTTTTTTGGCTTGCAAAATTTTTTCAACTTCACTCTTAGGTTTTAAGGCTCCAGTTGGGCAAGTCATAATGCATTGGCCACACGTCAAGCACTTGGAAGTATCCTCGCCAAAATTTAGACCGCATCTTTCTAAACAAGTAGATTTACAAATTCCACAATCAATGCAGACTGAATCATCTTTAGCAACTCCTAAATTTTTTTCATCAAATAAAACGGCATGTTCAAAAATTCTTTTGCTTTTTTTAACTTCTTCTGGTTCTTCTTCATAAGGAGCAAACATCATTTTTCCAACAAAACACATTGGACAAGTGTAGTCCTCTTTTAGCTCACTAAATTTTTTACCTTCTTTTTCTTCATCAAAAATATATCCACAAATTTTACAACGATACTTCATAATTTCTCTCCTTTATTTTCTTAATCCAGTATATCAAATTTTCTTTAAAAAAGAAATTTTTTTCTTCATTTATAATTATATCATGTTAAAATAAATACAAGAGAGGAAGTTTATTTATGACATGGATGAAAGAAAATAAAATTTTTGTGGGGCTTGTTCTTGTTTTGAGTTGTGTTTGTCTTTTTTTTATCGGGCAAAAGCAAGGATTTCATGAGGATGAAATTTTTTCCTATGGTTCTAGTAATTATAAATACGATAATGTATTTCGATCTTATGGCTATGCTCAGGCAAATTATGATTATTTATATACCAATCTTTTACAAGGTGATTTCTTTACTCAAGCTAAAAATTTTTGGAATTTTCTTTTTCATTCTTCCCAGTATGAGACAAGTTATGATCCGGTTTTAAAAGCGGAAGTGCCAACTTGGCAAGATAAAGAGCAAGCTTTAAAGTATTTAACGATTCAAAAAGAAGATACCTTAAATTTCTTTTCGGTATGGTTTAATCAATTAGAAGATGTGCATCCTCCACTTTTCTATTTTCTCGTTCATATTTTTTCTTGTTTTACCCCAAATCATTTTACTAAATATACTATTTTCTTTTTAAATCTTTTCTTCTTTATTGGAACATTATATATTTTATATAAAATTATTTTATTTTTTGCTCCTAAAAAATGGGCAAATTTGGCTGTCTTCTTTTATGGAATAAGTATGGGAGCTATAAGTACTGTGATGTTTCAACGGATGTATATGATGCTTACTTTCTTTACTTTGTTTTATCTTTACTACTCTTTAAAATTTTTAAAAGAAAAGAATTTTACCAAAAAGGACTTCTTTTTATGGGGAATGAGTATTTGTCTTGGCTTTTTAACTCAATATTATTTTGCAATATTCGCGGTGATCTTATTTTTGGTTCTTGCTGGTTATTTTATGAAAAAGAAAGAATATTCTTCGTTAAAGAAAATGTTTCTTGTCCATGCTATTGGAGCTTTTATTGGCATCTTGATTTTTCCTTCTAGTATTGAAGATATTTTCTTTTCATACCGCGGAATTGGTGGTGGATCGGATCGAACAAAAAGTACTTTAGAAATGCTTCTTTATTTTTTAAATTCGATCTTGCATTCATTTTCTATACCGATTTGGTTCTTTCTGCTTTTCATTTTCCTTGGAATCGGATATATCATCTGGAATAGAAAAAAACTAAACCTAGATTTTTTCAAAGAAAAAACAATTTGGATATTGATTATTCCTATTTTCCTTGTTTTGCTTATAGTAAGTAAAATGTCGCCTTTTTTAGGAGAAGATTATACTTCTAGATACGTGATGTTTTTACTGCCAATTCT
>CALVPL010000020.1 GCA_944351315.1 uncultured Bacilli bacterium
ATTTGGATTACGTTAATTTATTCTTACACTTGTTAAGCATATTAGGTAGTAGCCGAGATAATTAAGAAGGAATATCGCCTTCTTTTTATTTGAGATAATTGTTGTCTACTTTTACTTTACCACTGCACAGATGTTGCTGGAGCCCGTTATAATTTTAATTTGAATTATGTTTTACCAGTAATTTATTTGCAAGAAGATGTCAAAATCAGCGGTGGTGATGGTTCTGAAAGTAATCCATATCAATTAAGTTTATAAAAAACAAATATTCTCTTTGTGATTTGCTTTTCAAAATAAAAACAATTTGATAAAATAATACTAGGTGGTAGTTGTGATTTATATCTTGATTTTATTTCATATTTTAGTTTTCTTAGAAAGCCATCTTTTGTTTAAAAAAGGATTGAGAAAAAAAGGAATTATTTTAGGTATGGTAAATATCTTATCTCTCTTAATTAATTTGATTTTTTGCTGGTCTTTATTTACGAAAGGGGATACAATATCATCAATTGTCGTTTTACAACAAAAAAGTATGACAAACTGGTTCACGACATTACTATGGGTATTAATCAATTCCATCTTAATTGCTTTGACAATTTATACTATAAAAAAAGCAACATTTAGAAAAAAACAAAATCCTTATCTAAAAACGGTATTAATCATAAATATTCTAATAAATATTCTTTTCTTAATTATGGTATTGTTTTCTAAAAGTGCCGATTTTTTCTTATTTATTTATTGTATTATTTTAGGAATTTGTCTAATTAGAAATTTTATTCGCACTCAAAAAAATTACTATTTATTTTTTATATTTTTAATTTTAGCATTTGCTTGGTATTCATTTGGAACATATGAAGGTGCAGCAAGATTACAAATTGCTTTAGTAGGATATCCACGCAATGCTTATGAAATGGGTCTTGAAGAACTAAAATATTATGAAGAAAAGAATCTAAAAAAATATTCTCCTATTGAAGAGATTAGTGTATCTAAAGGACAAATGGGAATTATTGAAGTAAAAAATTACGCCTTTTTAAAATTTGGAACCTACAGCGAATATTAGGTTCTTTTTTAGTGCAAATAAATGTTTGCATTTTTTCTTTAAAGTCGTTATAATAAAACTATATGAGGGGGCATTCATCATGGAAATAATTAAAACCAAAACAATTATGACCAAATCAGATCAAGGCAATCGTTGGTTTGGAATAGATTATCATATGAATCTTTATAAAGGTTGTCCAATGGGGTGTATTTACTGCGACTCTCGTTGTGAAGCTTATCATATAGACAATTTTGATGAAGTGCGAATTAAAGAAAATGCTTTAGAAATCTTAGAAGAAGAATTAAAAAGTAAAGGATTGAAAGGTGTCGTTTCATTTGGATCTCTATCAGATCCTTATAATCCTGAAGAAGAACATTTAGAGTTAACTAGAAACGCTTTAAAATTAATTTTGAAATATGGTTTTGGCGTTTCCATTGATACAAAAAGTGATTTGATTTTAAGAGATATTGATTTATTAAAAGAAATACAAAAAACAAATAGTGTAATTATTAAAGTATCCATCACAACTTATGATAATGAGTTAGCCAAGAAAATAGAACCTAATGTAATTTCTTCTACAAAACGTTTTGAAGTAATTCGAAAATTAAGAGAAAACGGAATTTATACTGGAGTTTTAATGACTCCTGTCCTTCCTTTTTTAACCGATACAGAAGATAATATCTTAAATATGATCGTTAAAAGTAAAGAAGTAGATGCCAAATTTATTTATACCCGAATGGGCATGACTTTAAAAACCAATCAAAAAGAATATTATTATAAAGCACTAGATATTTTGTATCCAGGCTTAAAGGAAGATTATATGGCAGTATATGGCAAAAAAAATATTTGTAATACTCTTCAATTTAGACATTTAATGGAACTTTTTTTAAAAAAGTGCAGTGAAAATCAAATTTTAACAGATATGGATGCGATCATCGCCGATTATAAAAAAGAAATTCCTCAAAATGAGCAAATGAGTTTATTTTAAACAAAAAAGTTTTAAAGATTCATTGGTAGAATTTGGAAATTTAGTATCACAAAAATATACGAATAAAAAGTATATTTTTTTTTATGAAAACCATACTAATCATGGGTGATAAAGATGAGTGAAAAAGAATTATTATATGTGGAAGATGCATTAAGTCATTTAGATTATTTTAAGAGACATTTATGCATTAATAAAGAATGTGTAACTGAAAATAAAGAAACAACACTTTTAAAAAAGATTGAAAAGAAAACAGATGCAATATATGAAAGTTTTTATGAACAATTGAAAGGAGAATAAAAATGGATAATAAAACAATATTAGAAGGTATTTTATGGGATTTAAAATGTTTAGCCGATTTATTTTTACATGGTTCCATTGAGTCTGGAACACCAGCCTTACATAAAAAATTCAAAGATGGATTAAATGATATTTTAACTTTACAAAACGAATTATATACATTAATGAGTGAAGAAGGAATGTATGCCGTAACAAATGTAGCTGAAACAAAAATAACAAAAACAAAAAGCAAATTTGAACCAACTTTAGATGAAGCATAATAGAAAAAGAGTTTGTTTATAAAAATGAGCTCTTTTCGTTTGCATAATAAACAGTTTCACGAAAAGTTCACAAAAACTACATATATAATAAGTACAATAAAATTAGGAGAAGAGTGGTAAATAATGAAAGAGAAAACAAAAAGCTTATTAGTTTGTACGATTTCTTTACTCGTAATATTGGGTGTCATTTTTATCATGTCTTCAAATATTGATCAAAGTATTAACGAAAATTCTAGTATTTCCCATTAACATTTGTTATAATAAACCAAGGGAGTGAAATAGAAATGAAAAAAAACAAATTTTTGCTTTTAGTAGCTGGAATTTTAGCAGTGCTTTTTGCAGTACCATGCCAAGCTGAAGCTAAAACAGTGAATGTTTATTTCTTTAGAAGTAATAGTTGTGGGTATTGTGCCGCTGCAAAAGAATTTTTTGAAACTTTAAAAGAAGATGAAGAATATAAAGATCTTTTTGAAATTAAAGATTTTGAAGTAAGTTCAACAAAAAATTCAAACCTAATGTATGATGCAGCCGAAATTATGGGAGATACTTTACGAGGTGTTCCATACATTGTAATCGGAGATGAATCATGGAATGGTTATTCAAGTACTTATGATGAGGATTTAAAAGAAAAAATTAAAGAAGTTTCATCAGATGAAAATTTTGAAGATCCTTTAGCTACATTAATCGCTGATTTTGAAGCAGGTGGAGACGATGGATTAATTATTCTTGGTATTATAGCAGGTGTAATTGTCGTGGTTGGTGTAGGCATATATTTTGCTAGAAAAGATACAGATAAACTTGAAAAAGCAATTGCTTTAGAAGAAAAAAAAGAAGAACCAAAAGAAGAAATAAAAGAAGTTAAAACTGAAAAGAAAACAACTTCAAAACCAAAAACTACTACTAAGAAAACAACAACTAAAAAAACTACTACTACTGCAAAAAAGAAAACTAGTACAAAAAAAACAACGAAAAAGTAAAAAAAGCCTCGTTTTTAACAAACGAGGTTTTAATTTGAAATGTTACTTTTTTAAATGTAAAAAATAATTAATCATATCACCTATAGAATAAACAATAAGCAAAATACCTAAAATCATCAAAACGGCATTATCTGCAAATATTGAATATAAACCAAATAAAACAAATAAAACAGCAATAATTAATTGGGTTACATAATATTTAGAATTTGAATTTTTATAAATATTCAAAGTACTTAATTTTGAAATACCAGAAAAAATAAGCCAAATACCAGTAATAATGGAAATAGCATTTGTTAAAAAACTGGCAAGTATAACAGTAAGCAGTCCAATAGTAATACTTAAAACACCACTCATCATGAGTCCAGAATCATCTGTATGAAATTGATTTCGCATTTGAAAATAACGAAGGAATTTATAAATTCCATAAAGGCAAATCAAAATACCAAGAACAATAAAAAGGCCACTAATAACTCCTTCAGAATTAAAAGCAAGTAAAATGCCAAGAATCAAAAGGAGTAAAGAACCTACTGGAAATTCTCCTTCTTTTTTATTCGGTTCGATAATTGTAACTTTCATAAATCCTTCCTTTCAAAACTATTATATCATTATATAGAAATAAAAAAAAGATTATGATATAATATGAATGAGAATAAAGAGGTCGAGAAAGTGGAAAAAGAAACTTTAAAAAAAATTTTATATAAATATGGGTTTCATTCTTTAAATAAAGAACCTTTTTTGTATGTCAAAAATGAAGAAATAGGAATTTCTTTTTCATTTAAAGATCCTTTTTATGGAGAATTAAATCGAGTTTTTTTTCCAAAAAACATTGAAGAAGCAGAAGATTTTTTAGCTAAATACAGTTGGTATAAAAAAAATGGCCAAAAATATCAAGTAAATATCAAATTGTCTGATTATAAAAAAGAAGATCCAGATATAGTATTTGAAAAAGATAATAAAGTTTATTCATTAGAAGAATTAAAAAAAATTCCCGAAGAGAAAATTGAAATCTTAACTGTACCAAAAGAAGATAAATATATAAAAAAATTAAAAAGAAGCTTATTACTCTTATTAGAAATAATTAAAGAAAAAATAAAAATTCAAGAAGACACCTATCAAAATTTAGGAAAATTAAGCACAAAATATTATACAAAATACAATTATTATGAAAATTTAAAAAAAGAATTTTATAAATTAAAAGAAGCTCAATTCATAAAAGAAGAACCATTAGATCCGATGCCAGATATGACTGAACAATTAACACAAATGGCTGAAGAAATAAAAGAAATAAATGATTCTCAAAAATTAGAAAGTCAAATAACAGTTTTTACTGAATTTATTGAAAAATTAGAATTAAGTGAAAGTTTAATAAAAAATAAATACGAATTAATTCGACTTCCTTTAGAAATAGATCGTTTAAATAAAAAAATAGAAATACTTGAAAAAGCTATCAAAAGAAAAAAAGGTTGGTTTAATAAAAGAGAAAACATTGATGAAGAATTAAAGGAAATAGAAAAAGAAAGTATTGTCAATCAAATTGTTTCTTATGAACAATATAAAGCAAATGAACAAAGTCGGGTGAAAGAAAAATATGCAATGGTTCCCGATTTAGATAAACGAACCGTAGGCGACTTTTTAATTGAATTTGACAACTTGAAAGTTAAAGAACCAATTTTAGAAAAAGAAATAGAAGAAGAAAAACAGTATTCATATGAAGAGACCATGACTGAATTGGAGGAAAACTTTCAGAAACGATCAAGCGAAGAAAAAAGAATTTTAACTCTTTATCATTCTTTTATAAGACAAAGTTTAATAACTTCAAAATCTATTAGAGAAAAAGATGTTGAAGAATTTATAAATACGATTGAAAATCCGAATAACATATTAATGAAATTAAAATATTTTAAAAATATAGATACAAGTAGTACAAATAAGTGTATAGAATCAATAAGAACTGAAATCGAAAAAATAAAATCGATAAAAGAAGATATTTTAAAAAGTGATATTAATGTGTTTTTTAAAGAAAACAAATATATTACCGCAGAAAATTTTCTGGCCACTTCTACGAAAAGAATTTTATCACCTTCTCAAAATGATCAAGAAAATGATATAAATTATATTGCTCTAGTAAAAAAAGATACATATGTATATTTTGCTCCGATTGAAATTACTTATGATTTAGAAAATGATGATACATTAATTCAAAAAAACAATCAACCATTTTTTTTGATTGATGTTCAAAAAAATCGCATTCATTCTGAAAATTCTGATATAATAAAAATAGTTCGATATCAAGCTGTAAAAGAAAAAGAAAATAATTTAACTATAGTAACAGATTTAAAACGAGGAAAAATAGATGAATATCGATATGTAACTATAGAAAGGAAAGAATAAATGAATCAAGAAGAATTTATAAAAAAACTAAGAGATCGTTTAGAAATTTTTGAAGAAAGTGTAATTGACGAAGAAGTAAATTATTATTTAGAACAAATCGAAAAACAAAAAGATCAAAATTTAGAGGAAGAGCAAATTATTGCATCTTTTGGAGATTTAGATACAATTCAAAAAAATATTTTTAAAAAGCATGGTATAAATCCTAGTAAAGTTTTAAAAAAGGAAGGATTTATTTACAAAAAATTTGAAGAATTATTTCAAGTAATTCATCGAGTTGTAGATAGCATGTCAAAAAATTCTTTTCAAGAAAATCTCAAAATTCTTTTCGATTTGCTTATATTAATTGTCTTTATTTGTTTATTAAAAATACCGTTTATTTTAGTTCGAAATTTAGGAGATAGTTTGTTTGCTTATGTATCTATTCCTCTAATTTCTGAAATATGGGGAATCATTATTGATTTAGTATATATTGTTGTAGCAGTTATGGTGTTTGTAAACATTTTTACAAAGTGGTTTAAAAATCTAAAAGTAAACAAAAAAATAAAAGGAAAAGCTCTTGATTCAATTTCTCTTGAAGATTCTAAACAAGAAAAAAACGAAAAAAGTAAGAACATATAGAAAGGTATATGTTTTTCTTTTGCAAAAAATATACTTGATAAATTTAAAATTTTGTTGTAAGATCTTTAAAGTATTTTATTTAAGGGGATGAGTTTATGGATAAAATTATTAATATTGCAGTCGTAGCTCACGTTGATGCTGGAAAAAGTACATTAGTCGATGCTTTATTAAAACAAAACGGAGCTTTTAAAGCTCATGAAGATGTTGGCGAATTAATCATGGATAGTGATTCTATTGAAAAAGAAAGAGGAATCACCATTTATTCAAAAAATTGTTCAATTCATTATAAAGATTATAAAATTAACATTGTTGATACACCAGGCCATGCCGATTTTTCAAGTGAAGTAGAACGTGTCATTAAAACTGTAGATACAGTAGTTTTAATAGTTGATTCTAGTGAAGGTCCAATGCCTCAAACAAGATTTGTATTAAAAAAAGCTTTAGAGCAAAATTTAAGACCAATTTTATTTATAAATAAGATTGATAAAAATGATGCAAGACCAACAGAAGTTGTCGATATGACTTTCAATTTATTCATGGAATTGAATGCTTCTGATGAACAATTAGATTTTCCAATTGTTTATGGTGTAGCTAAAGAAGGAAAATGTTCATTAAATCTTGATCATTTAGAAGATACAGT
>CALVPL010000021.1 GCA_944351315.1 uncultured Bacilli bacterium
AGACTGGTGAGGGATATGAAAAAGAAAGTAATAAAAAGGCGAATTCGGTGGAAAGTAATTTTAAAAATCTTCTTTCTTCTTTTTTTGATTGCTTTATTTTTTCTTTATTTATTTCATGTTAAAACAAGACATATTGTCATTATAGGAAATTCTTATGTGAGTGATCATGAGATTATTACTACCGCCGGTTTTAAAAATTATCCGTATCTTTTTCGGGTTCGTAATCGCGAAATAAAGGATCATCTTTCTGGTTTAGCCTTTATTGATCAAGTTAAGGTTCATAAAAGTCTATTTGGAACTCTTACTTTAGAGGTTACCGAAGCAAAACCATTGTTTTATAATCGGAATAACAATCAACTTGTTTTGAGTAATCATAAAGAAATTCCAGAAATTACTATAGAAGGTGTACCTACACTAATCAATTATGTTCCAGATACTTTATATACTCGTTTAATTGATACTTTAAAAAATATTGATACCAATGTCATTCAGTTAATTAGTGAAATTGAATATCAACCTTGGAAGAGCAATGATGTCATGATTGATGAGACTCGTTTCTTTTTAAGAATGAACGATGGAAATAGTGTCTATGTTAATTTAATTAATATGGAGAAACTAAATACATATATTGAGATTTATGCTTCTTTAGAAGGAAAACAAGGAATCCTTTATTTGGATTCTTCAAGTGATAAAATTTCTTTTAGCCTATATTAATGGGCTTCTTTTTTTGCTTAAAAAGTGCTAAAATAACAGGACAGAGGGAAAAATATGGAAAAGAAAAATTATGATATTGAAATGCAAAAGATTTTAAAAGAAAACTTGGCTTTAGGAAAAGTTCCTACTTTATTATTACATACTTGCTGTGCACCATGTTCTTCAGCGGTTTTGCTTAGATTGGCCGATTATTTTAAAATTACTGTTTTTTATTATAATCCGAATATTGAACCGGAAGAAGAATATGAAAAAAGAAAAGAAGAACAGAAACGTTTTTTAAAAGAGTTTAAAACTAAATATCCTATTTCTTTTTTAGATTGCGATTATGATCATGAAGATTTTCAGAAAATGAGTCAGGGTTTAGAACAAGAAAAAGAAGGTGGAGCGAGATGTTTTAAATGTTATCGTTTACGTCTTTATAAAACTGTCCAAAAAGCTTTAGAAATGCATTTTGATTATTTTGGAACAAGTTTAACGGTTAGTCCTTATAAAAATGCTCAAAAAATTAATGAAATTGGAGAAGAACTAGCAAGTCAGTTCGGGGTTTCTTTTCTTTATAGTGATTTTAAAAAGCATGATGGGTATAGGGAAAGTATTAGAATGTCTAAAGAATACCATCTTTATCGCCAAGATTATTGTGGATGTCATTTTTCTTTTTTAGAACGTTTGGCTAAAGAAGAACAAAAAAGTAATTCTCTTTTAAATTAAGAATTACTTTTTTCATTTAACATATTTTTTCGATACTCTTCGTAAGCCTTGATTTCTAATTTATCTATATAGGGTTCAAAAGCAATATTTTTTTGTTTGATGATTTGTTCGACTAAATATTCAGTAAAGTATGGGTTACGGATTAATAATGGGCCTAACATATAAGTTCCATAGAAATTATTTTTTTTAACTCCTTCCACAATAGCTTTAGGAATATATCCAGTTCCATTTTTGACATCAAATAAGTGTCTTTCTTTTACAAAACGGAGGACGGTATTGCGATTTTGAAAGCCGATGATTTCTTCTTCAATTTTTGGGAAATGATAAACTTGTTCGCCGACAATTCGAAAATCGGTTTCAAATGATTCATATTGTAATAGTCCTAATGTTTTTACTTCTTGATCATTTAAAGTGTTAAAACTTTTGCCAAATAAATCAATGGCATTGCCAGTAATTAAAAAGAATTTTTTTTCTTTAAAGGCTTTTTCAATGTCTTTTTTTCTTTTTAAAATATCTTCTAATACCAGTTTGAAAGCAGGTTTATTTCCACTGCCAATATAAAATATGTCGTATTTATCAAAATCAATATCGTCTTCAATTGATAAATAATGAACGATGGCTTTTATTTTGTGTTCTTCTAAATGATGAATTAGGGCTAATACATTTCCATGTTCGCCATATAAGTTCATTAAATCATAGTATAAATGAGCAATTTTAATTGTTTCCATTTTGATCCTCCTTGAACTTGTTTAAAAGTATTTCTGTCATATCAAAACAAACCATTGTATAAATATCTCCTTTAGTCTCGCTTTTTAAAACGTGGGTTAACTCATTTAAATCATCTAGCATGATAATTTTTTCTTCCCGAATTTTCGCATATAAGAGTCTTACCCGAACATCCCATTTAAAGCGACCAATTAAAATGACTTTTTCAATACTTTCATCGTTTAAAAGTTCAAAATCAACATCCCAAAGCCAGGATAAATCGTTGTATTTATATCGTCTAGAAACATTATCGAAACCTAAAATTACTACTTTTTTTCCATCGGCATTGACAATATATTTTAAAGATTGATAGTAACTTAAGGCATTTTCATTTTTACTTTCTAACATTGTGATGGTGCGATTTCCAAGTTTTAAATCATGACCACGTTTGGTAGGAATTGGATTTTCATTAAAGGCATGTAAGATTTTACTTTTTGAAACACCAATCGTGTGGCAGAGAGCATAGGCGGCTAGAGATGCGTATGCGGTGAAAAGAAAATCTTTATTTAAAGTGATTTCTTGGTTGTCAATCCACATTTTCTTTTCTTTTAAATCGACTTTTGATGCAACATAATCGGGATTTCCTCTTTTAAAATTACAATTTGGACAATAGTAAGAGCCAATATGTCCGTAGTGGTAATAAGAATAAATCAGTTTTTTATGACAGTTTGGACAATAGGCTTCATCGACACTGAAATTGATACTTTTTTGATAAGAATCTTTTGTTCTATTGATTCCGTAAGTAATAATTTTTCCCTTAAAAGTTAAGGACGATTTCATTAAACCTGGATCATCGGCATTTATTAAAATTGTTGTTTTTTCATCTAAGCTATTAAAAATCGCTTGATAAATTAAATCTGGCGAACCGTTTCTAGCGGGTTGATCTCGAGTAATGTTTGTGATCACTAAATGAGTCATTTTGTTTTTGCCAAAAGCTAAATGCAAATGTTTTTCATCTAATTCTAAAAGTAAAACTTCATGCTTGAATTTTCCAAAAATGGTACAATTATTTAAAATAAAAGTTGTAATTCCTCTAATTCCATTGCTTCCAGAAGAGTTATAAACGACATCATATCCTGCATCTTTAAGAATATGATAAATAAAGTTTGTCGTTGTTCCTTTTCCACTTGAACCAGTAACACCAATAACATATTTAGGATATTTTATTTTTTCTAGAATATGTTGATTCATATTATAACTAATAGCTCCGGGAAATTGGGTTCCATTTTTGCCACAGATTTTTAAAAGAAATGTTAAAAATTTATTTATTAAAATTTGGAGTGCTCTTAACATACAAAATCACCTTCTAAAATCATTATAACATGGTTTAAAAGCGATGTAAATTCAGCTTGTCAACTATAAAATAATTCAAAGTGAAGATGTGATTTCTTTTGAGACAAAAATAATTATCTAAAAGAAATAATATTAAAAGAATAAGTGTTAGCCATTTTGGGATTTTTTTTAATAGAAAAGAAATTTTTGGCAAAATTACATATTCAATTAAAAGTGCTAAAAATCCCCAGATAAGCGAGATAAAAACATTAATATAAGGACCGATTGATAATGGAATGGAACTATAGTCCCAATAATTTTTATGAAAAAGTGCCCAAGTCAATAAACCACCGATTTCTTCTAATAAAGTTAAAGCTAGAACACTAAAAAGGTAACATAGAAGAATTTTTTTCTTACCTATAATCTCTTTCTTTTCTAAGATTTTATTTATTAAATGCGTTACTAAAAAACCAATTCCGTAGATTGGCATCCAAGGACCAAGTAGCAAAGTTTCTTTTGATTGATTCATAATCCTACTTAAAAGAAATTCTCCTAAAAATCCAAAAATAGAAAAAAAGAGAAAGGAAGTTACATAGAACATATTCATCACATTTTTAGTATAGGAATTTTAAAAAAAATTATACAAAAAAACAAAATTGCATTATAATTAATACAGATTAGGAGAATCGTATGAATAAATGGATTTTAAAATATTTGGATTATTTGAAATATAGTCGAAATTATAGTGAGAATACAGTCTTGGGCTATAAACATGAGTTAGAAAATTTTTCTTTATATCTGCAAGAAAAGCATTTAGATTATAAAAAAATTACAAAAGAGGAAATATGGGAGTATTTAAAGTATTTAGATTCAGAACATTTAGCAAATAGCAGTTTAGCTAGACATATTACCGCTTTACGTAGTTTTTATACGTTTTTGGTTGAAGAAAAGGAGATTCCTTCGAATATTTTTAAAACGGTTCATAATCCTAAACAAAAACGAAAACTTCCTAATACTTTAAATGATGAAGAAATACGACTGCTTTTAGAATTTAAAGATCTTAAAACACCACGAGACTATGAAGTACGACTTATTTTTGAACTTTTATATGCTACAGGGATGCGAGTAAGTGAATTATCTAATATTCAATTAAAAGATATTGATATGAAAGAAAAGAGTATTCGAACTTTAGGTAAGGGCCAAAAAGAGCGAATTGTTTTTTTTGGAGAGTATGCGTTAAGTGCTTTAGAAGATTATTTAAAGGTCAGGCCTCTACTTATGAAAGAAAATACGGATTATTTGTTTTTGAATTCTAAGGGCGAACAATTAAAAAGAGCAAGTATTGAACAAATCGTCGATAAAAGAGTTCGCGAAGTTTGTTTGACTCATCATGCATCTCCCCATACATTACGACATACTTTTGCAACGCATATGTTAGAGAATGGTGCAGATATCAGAACGGTTCAAGAGTTACTTGGACATGAGAAATTAAGCACTACTCAAATATATACACATTTATCTAATGATTATTTGCGGCAAGAATATCTGCATAAAATGAAAAGGAAGTAAAAAAGTAGTCAAGAAGTGTCTATTTATTGGCACTTTTTTCAATTCTATTTTATAATGAAGGTAAAGTAAAGGAGAATGTTCATGCATAAATATGTCTATAATTTCCAAGAAGGAAATAAAGATATGAAAGAATTATTGGGAGGAAAAGGAGCTAATTTGGCTGAAATGACTAAAATTGGTTTGCCAGTTCCTCAAGGTTTTACGGTTACAACGGAAGCTTGTAATCATTATTATGAAAATGATGAAAAATTAGGAGAAGATATAAAATCACAAATTCTTGATGCTTTACATTATTTGGAACAATTCACTCATAAAAAATTTGGAGATCCAAGTACTCCATTATTGTTAAGTGTTCGAAGTGGAGCTAGAGCGAGTATGCCTGGAATGATGGATACGGTTTTAAATTTGGGATTAAATGATGAAGTGGCTTTAAAATATAGTGAAGTTACTCAAAATAAACGATTTGTTTACGATTCTTATCGCCGACTTATTCAAATGTATGCAGATGTGGTAAAGGGATATTCTAAAAGTGCTTTTGAAAGACGTTTAGATGAAATTAAAAAGGCAAAAAGTATTCAATATGATATTGATTTAGATGCTGAAGATATGGTAAATATTACAGCTGATTTCAAAAAAATTTATCGAGAGATGGCCAATGAAGAATTCCCTCAAGATCCTATTCGCCAACTTTTAGATACGGTGGCGGCTGTGTTTCGTAGTTGGAATAATGAAAGAGCTATTTATTATAGAAGGATGAATGATATTCCTTCTTCATGGGGAACGGCTGTCAACGTTCAAGAAATGGTTTATGGTAATCGTGGAAAGAATTCCGGAACTGGTGTTGCTTTTACTAGAAATCCGGCGACTGGAGAAAATGAAATTTATGGTGAGTATTTAATGAATGCTCAAGGAGAGGATGTGGTTGCTGGAATAAGAACACCTAGTCCTATTTCAAAATTGGCAACCGATTTACCAGAAATTTATGCTGAATTTAAACGACTAGCTAAGAAACTTGAAGATCATTATCGTGATATGCAAGATATGGAATTTACGATAGATAATGGTAAACTTTATATGCTACAAACTAGAAATGGTAAAAGAACTCCGGCAGCAGCTATTAAAATCGCGGTAGATTTAGTTAAAGAAGGAAAAATTACTAAGGAAGAAGCTTTATTAAATGTCGACCCAAAAAGCTTAGATGCCTTATTGCATCCGGTGTTTAACTCTCAAAGTTTAGGAGAAGCAAAAGTGATTGCTACTGGGCTTGCGGCAAGTCCTGGAGCAGCAGCTGGACATATTTATTTTTTAGCGAAAGAAGCTATCGAAGCTCATAAAAATGGTGAGAAAGTTGTCTTGGTTCGTTTAGAGACCAGTCCAGAGGATATTGAAGGAATGCATCATGCAGAAGGTATTTTAACTATTCGAGGCGGAATGACTAGTCATGCGGCCGTTGTGGCAAGAGGAATGGGTGCTTGTTGTGTTTCTGGATGTGGAGAGCTAACTATTAATGAAGAAGAAAAATGGATTAAGACGAAAGATGGCGAGATGTTTTACGAGAAGGATCCTATTAGTTTGGATGGAGCAACTGGTAAGGTTTATGCTGGTTTAATCGCGACAGAAATTCCAAGTATAAGCGGTGATTTTGAAACATTTATGTCTTGGGCGGATGCAGCAAGAAAATTAAAGGTTCGAACAAATGCGGATAATCCTAAGGATGCTTTACAAGCTAAAAAATTCGGAGCAGAAGGTATTGGTTTATGCCGAACAGAACATATGTTTTTTGAACCAGAACGAATTTTTAATTTTCGAAAGATGATCATGGCTACTTCTGTAGAAGAAAGAGAAAAAGCTCTAGCGGCTATTTTACCTTATCAAAAAGAAGATTTTATAAAACTTTATCAAGCTATGGCTCCAAATCCGGTAGTTATCCGTTATTTGGATCCACCACTTCATGAATTTTTACCTAAAAATGAAGATGAGATAGAAAAATTAGCTGAAAGCCTTCATGTTTCAGTGCAAACTATTAAAGATCGAATC
This sequence comes from uncultured Bacilli bacterium, assembly GCA_944351315.1. Classification (GTDB taxonomy): domain Bacteria; phylum Bacillota_I; class Bacilli_A; order RF39; family UBA660; genus Ventrenecus. The sequence continues at coordinate 7,066 of CALVPL010000021.1, forward strand.
GCTTCTTTAAAAGAGTTTAATCCAATGATGGGACATCGTGGTTGTCGACTTGCTATTACTTATCCTGAAATTGCTAAAATGCAAACAAGAGCTGTGATTGAAGCAGCCTTGGAGGTACAAAAACAAGGTTTAAAGGTTGAGCCGGAAATTATGATTCCTTTAGTAGGTACTGTTAAAGAATTTACTTATGTAAAAGAGATTGTCGAGACAACTGCACAAGAAATCATTGAAAAATCTGGTCAGTCTTTAAAATATCAAGTGGGAACGATGATTGAATTGCCGCGTGCGGCTTTAATTGCAGATAAAATTGCTGAACATGCTGACTTTTTCTCATTTGGAACGAATGATTTAACTCAAATGACGTTTGGATTTTCAAGAGATGATGCTGGCAAGTTTTTGAATGAATATTACGATAAACAAATTTTGGAACAAGATCCATTTGCAAAATTAGACCAAGAAGGAGTGGGAGAACTAGTTTCTTTAGCGGCTCAAAGAGGAAGAAAAACCAATCCTAATATTTCTTTAGGAGTATGTGGTGAACATGGTGGAGATCCTTCTTCTATTGAATTTTGCCATCTTGTTGGTTTAGATTATGTTTCTTGTTCGCCATTTAGAGTGCCAATTGCTAGACTTGCGGCGGCTCAAGCTGCTATAAAGGCACGCCAAAATTAGAACGCATAAGCGTGAAAATAATTGAAAATCAAAAAGAACAGAAATGTTTTTTTTTTGTTGGAATAAAAGGAATTAGTTAATGTTTTTGAAAATATATTTGTTCAAAAATAGTGTAATTAGTTTTATCAAAGAAAATGAAATTACGATTAGAAAATAGTCGCAGTATAGTTAGGAGGCTATTTTTTGTTGGAAGAAATAAACATAAGAAAGGAGTGATTTATATGTATTA